>JAJXSS010000101.1 GCA_021784455.1 Planctomycetota bacterium | reverse complement strand
CCGCGCTGGTAGCCGGGGGGTAAAAGGTTGAAAAACTCGCTTTCCTGGTGCTTGGAGCCCACGGAGGCGAGCAGGTCCTGGGAATTGTCGGGGTTGAGGTCGTCGGGGGTGGGCGGGTTGGAGGGCATGACTTACCGTACCGCGCGGCCGACGGCGGTTCAAGCGTCATTCGCCGCACCCCCGCATCGCGCAGGGCCCGCGCCGGCCCCACCCCCCCCGCGGCCGGGCGGGCTTTTCGCTATACTGTGCGGCTCGCAACGGCCCCGCGGGGGCCGAGACGCCGTTGACCGTTTCAAGCCCCTGGGAGATGTGCCGTGTCCGGCCGAAAACTGTTCGTCGGTGGTAACTGGAAGATGAACCTGACGGTGGCCGAGGCCCATGCCCTGACCCGGGCGGTGGCTTCGGGGCTGGCCGGGCGGGGGCAGGTGGAGGTGGCCGTCTTTCCCAGCTTCGTGCACCTGGCGGAGGTGGGCAGCGTCCTGCACAAGGTGCCGGGCAACATCGTGAAACTGGGGGCCCAGGACTTCTACACGCAGGCCAACGGCGCATTCACGGGAGAAGTAAGCCTGGCGCAGCTCAAGGACCTGGGCGTGCAGGTGGTGCTGGCGGGGCACTCCGAGCGCCGGCATGTCCTGGGCGAAAGCGATGGGCTGGTCAACGCCAAGGTGCGGGCCGCCCTGGCCGCCGGGCTGGAAGTGATCCTGTGCGTGGGCGAAAAGCTGGAACAGCGCGAAGCCGGGATGACCGACCAGATCAACGTGGCCCAGACGGTCTACGGCCTGGCCGGCGTCGGCCGCACGCAGATGGCCAAGATCACCATCGCCTATGAGCCGGTGTGGGCCATCGGCACGGGCAAGAATGCCACGCCCCAGGACGCCCAGCAGGCCCACGTGGCCATCCGCCGGGCCCTGGCGGCCCTGTACGATGAGACCGTCGCCGCGGCCACGCGCATCCAGTACGGCGGCTCGATGAAGGGCTCCAACGCCCGGGAACTGATCGCCCAGAAGGATGTGGACGGCGGGCTGATCGGCGGGCCTCGCTCAAGGCCGAGGAGTTCGTGGCCATTGTGAAGGCGGCGGAGAGCAAGTGATGAAATTCCCGGTTTTGGATTCTCGATCTTCGATTGCCCCCGGAACCCCGAAGGCACGGGGCGCATCGCTTCTTCAAATCGCAAATCGAAATTCAAAAATCGAAAATCACAATTGGAAGGTTTCCCCATGCTGACCCTGGGCGCCTGGTACATCACGGTGATGGCGACGTTGTTCGTCATCGTCTGCCTGTTCATGATCCTGGTCATCCTGATCCAGAAGCCGCGCGGCGGCGGACTGGTGGGGGCCTTCGGCGGCTCGGGCGCGGTGCAGCAGGCCTTCGGGTCCAAAGTCGGCGACCTGCTGACGTGGTTTACCGTGGGCTGCTTCATCGCCTTCCTGCTGCTGGCCATGGGCCTGACGTGGACCATCAAGCCCACCCCCCGACCCGATCTGCTGACGCCGCCGGCCCAGCAGGCCCCGACAACCCAGCCGGCGGGAACCGCCCCCCCCGCCACGCAGCCGTGAGACAGGTACAGGACCCACCGCAACTGCCGAAAGCCCGGAAGCCCAAGACCAGCCCCAGGCGCCGTCATGCCCTCTTCGGTTCCTGCGCTTTCCCCGGAGCCCTCCCTTGATCCGTTCCATGACCGGTTTTGGCGACGCCTCGGAACAGGTGGACGGTGTGCACTACGCCGTCGAGCTGCGCAGCGTCAACAACCGCTTCTTCAAAGCTACCATCCGCCTGCCCGACCCGATGGCCGGCTTGGAGGCGGAGCTGGAGGTCTACCTGCGCAAGCGCCTGACCCGCGGCTCGGTGACACTGGTGGGCAGCTTGCGCGACCCGGGGGCCTCGGCCGCCCAGACGGTCAATGAGGGGGCCCTCCTGGCCTACCTCGACCACCTGGACAAGATGTACGACCGCTTCGGCAAGAAGGAACGCACGCTGACCATTGATCTGACCGCCCTCCTGGCGCTGCCGGGGGTGCTGGAGCCGGCGGATGAGAGCGAACTGCTCAGACGCGTGCGGCCGGTGCTGCTGCGCCTGGTGGACAAGGCCATCGAGCGGCTGGTGACCATGCGGGTGACCGAAGGGGCCATCATCGCCCGGGATCTCAGACGCCAGGCCGAGGTCATCGGCCGCAAGCTGGCCGACATCCGCCAGCGCGCCCCGGAAGTGGTGGAGGAGTATCACCAGCGTCTGAAGGAGCGGGTGGAAGAGATGCTGCGGCGGGCGGAGCTGAGCACGAACCAGGTGGACCTGGTGCGCGAGGTGGCGGTGTACGCCGACCGCTCGGACATCGCCGAGGAACTGTCGCGCCTGGCCGGGCACATCGAGCAGATGAACCAGATGATGGATGAGGCCGAAGGCGAACCGGCCGGACGCACCCTGGACTTTCTGGCCCAGGAAATGCTGCGCGAGGCCAACACGATCGCCAGCAAGTCCAACGATGCCCTGATCAGCCGGGCGGTGGTCGAGGTGAAATCCGCCATCGACCGCATCAAGGAGCAGGCGGCCAACATCGAGTGAGGGGTGTTCCGCTTTTCGATTCTTGAATTTCAGTGTTCGATGTCCTGGGCAAGGACCAGGACGCCCGGCGAAAGCGGCGTCAAGCCGCGACCGCGAGGGAGCGGTTTTCCCAACCGCCCCGCGCCGGAGCAAGACCGCTCCCTCACAGTCGCGGCCCGTCAAGACGGGCTACCTGCGTTGGTCCTGCGGGCATGGCATCCGTTCTGGACGGTAGCGGGGGCTGATCTTAAGATCAGAGATTAGAAATCCCCGATCAGAGATTCCTCTGTGGCCGACCCGCCCGCCAACCCGCCGCATCCGCCCCATCCGGCCGCCGCCGCTGCGCCGCCCGCCAGCACGGGTATTTCCGGATCCATGGGCTCGGCCAGTGCGGGCAGCGCCGGCTCCACCAAGCTGGGGCTGGAGCTGCGCGAAACCTTCTCCACCGAGGAACTGGCCATCGTCCTGTCCCACTACGATGTGGGTATCATCGAGGCCATCAAACCCTTCCCGCGCGGCTCGCGCAAAGCGCCCAAGCTGCTGATCCGCTCCGAATCCGGGGCGTACCTGCTCAAGCGGCGGGCCCGCGGCAAGGATGACCCCTTCAAGGTGGCCTTCTGCCACGCCATCCAGCTCCACCTGGCCGGCCGGCAGTTCCCCCTGCCCCACCTCATCGGCACCCGCAAAGAGAACAACTCGATGCTGCTGCTGAGGGGCAACATCTACGAGTTGTTTGAATACATCAAGGGCTCGGGCTACGACAATTCCCTGGAAGCCACGCAGGATGCGGGCAAGATTCTGGCCCTGTTCCACAAGCTGCTGGCCGACTATCAGCCCGAGTACGAACCGCCCCAGGGCTCCTACCACGCGGCCCGGGGCGTGGCCGCCTCCATGGAGGCGATTCCCGGCACGCTCCTGCGCCGTGAACCACGCAGCGCCACCCAGACCGAGGACATCCGCGGCGTGGTTCAGTTCCTGCACGCCTCCTACAACGAGGCCGCCATTCGCACCAACGAGATGGGGCTGCAGGACTGGCCCATGCAGATCGTGCACTCGGACTGGCACCCGGGCAACATGCTGTTCCGGGGCAACCGGGTGGTGGCGGTGATCGACTACGATTCCGCGCGGATTCAGCAGCGGATTCTCGATGTGGCCAACGGGGCCCTGCAATTCTCCATCCTGGGCGGCGGCGACGACCCGGCCGCCTGGCCCGACTACATCGACGAGTCCCGCTTCAAACGCTTCCTGCGCGGCTACGAGGCCGTGCCCAACTGCCTGCTGTCGGAGGCCGAATTGAAGGTGGTCCCCTGGCTCATGATCGAGGCCCTTATCGCCGAAAGCGTCATCCCCATCGCGGCCACCGGCTCCTTCGCCCGCATGGAAGGGTTGGGCTTCTTGCGCATGGTGGAACGCAAGGTGCGCTGGCTCAAAGATAAGCAGGATGCCCTGGTGGCCGCGGCCAAGGGCTGACAAGAGAGTCCGACCCGTGGTAAACGAAAGGTGGACCAAGCGAACAAGCTTCAGCCGCCGGGCGCGGTGGCTGGGCGCAGCGGCTCTGGCCGGTGCGCTGGGGCTGTGCGGCGCGCTTCCCGGAACCGGTCCGGCCCGGGCCCGCGCCGCCGCCACCCAGCCTGCGGCCACGACACGCCCCGCCGCCCGCATCACCGCGCAGGACCTGGCCCAGCTCGACAACGATGCGTGGAAGGTGCGTGAGGCGGCCACCCAGCGCCTCTTGGCCCTGGACCTCACCCCCCAGGCCGTGGCCGCCGCCTACGCCCGGGCTCGCTCCCCTGAACAGCGCCAGCGCCTGGAACTGATAGCCGAGCACCAGTTCCTGCGCACCTACATCGCCGCCCATTTCTCCAGCGATACTTCGGCCGCCCTGGGCGTACGCCAGCAGATGGTGCTGCCCAATGAAGACAACGGCCTCAAACACCCCGCCGTGCGCGTGGAAGCCACGCTGCCGGGCTTCCCCGCCACCGGCCGGCTGCAGACCGGCGACCTGATCCTGGCCCTGGATGGCAAGCCCTTTCCCGATGCGGGCCAGGACCCGGCCACGGTTCTGCGGCAGCAGGTCTTGGGGCTACGCCCCGGCGATCTCCTGCACCTGACCGTGCAACGCGATGGCCGCACGCTGCAGGTGGCCGTGCCCCTGGCCCCGGCCAGTGCCCTGGGCGCCCTGCTGGACCCCGTCTCGGGCGAGTTGCTGCCGGACATCGCCCAGCGCTGGCGGGACTTCCGCCAAGCCATGGAACGCTCGGCCCCCCCGGCCCGCCGCCCGTAAGACAGGGGCCTGGCGCCCCGGGCTTCGCGGGTGTTCCCGCCGCCGACCCCGCCCGCAGGTTCGGTCTTGGCCACCCCCCCTTTGCCCTCCCGGCCCGGCCGCCCCCCCGCCCCGCAACGCCTCAAACCGAGGCTCCCCCCCCTCATAACCCGCACACCTTGCCCAGCCCGCGCCCCCCGAACACCATCGCCCCGCGGCTCGATTTCATTTTGACCAAGACTTGCCCCGCCCCGCGGCATATCTTCTATTTGCCCAAGTGACGCTTCGCGTGCGTCAAGGCAAACCCAGGGACTTCTGAAGATCAGGAGGCAGGCATGAAAGCGAAGTTGACCATCGTGTTGTGCGTACTGGCCATCGGAGCCATCCTGTACCTGGCCCTTAACCCTCAGACCGGGGTGGTCTACGGCCATCCCGGGGTGGCCGCGGCCTTTCTGCTGATCGGACTGGGCCTGACCAAAGATGCCCGGGAGCGTGTGCTGGCCCGGGCCAAAGCCAAGGCCTAACCCTCGGGGGCTCCAACGCCCCGCGCGCAACCCGAAGGTCCGCCCCCCGCGAAAAAGGGCGGGCCCAACCACAACAAGGGATCAGAGCCGCGGTGTGTGGCCGCAGCTCTGATCCCTGCCCTTTTCAGAATCGAGCGGAGAATCGCCCGTTCAGGGCCCCTGCCGCCCTGGGAGCCAGCTCACAACCAGCCGCGGCGCTTGAACCAGAGAATCATGCCGCCGGCCATGACCAGGCAGATCACCCAGAACATGGGATAGGCCCAGGCCTGGCTCAACTCGGGCATGTCATGGAAGTTCATGCCGTACACCCCCGCCAGGAAGGTCAGCGGAATGAAAATGGTGCCGATGATGGTCAGCACTTTCATGATCTCATTGAGGTGGTTGGACATGGAGGTCATGTAGGTCTCGGTCAAACCCGAGGCGACTTCCCGGTAAGTTTCCAGAATGTCGATGACCTGGATGGTGTGGTCGTAGACATCGCGCAGGTACGTGCGGGTGGTGTCGCTGAGGCATTCGTGCGGTTCGCGGCAGAGCGTGTTGACCACTTCCCGCAGGGGCCAGATGGCCCGGCGCAAGAGCAGCAGCTCACGCTTGATCTGATGAATGTGGTGGATGGTGCGCCGGCCGGGCTGGGCCAGCACGCGGTCTTCCAGGTCTTCCAGCCGGTCGCCGTAGTGTTCCAGGATGGGAAAGCACTGGTCGATCACGGCATCCACGAGGGCATAAACCAGGAAACTGGCATCGTTGGTCCTCAGCCGCGAACCCGCAGTCTGGAGGCGCTGGCGGATGGGCTGCCACACATCGCCGGGCGCCTCCTGAAAGGTCAAAACCGTGTGGTGGCCCAGGAAGATACAGACCTGCTCATCGTGGAGGCGGGCCCCCCGGGCCTGAATCATGCGCACCAGGATGAAGAGCCGGGCCTGGTACTGCTCGGACCCGGGGTACGCCTCGACCTTGGGGCGCTGCCCCACGTGCGACAGGTCCTCCACCGCCAGGGGGTGCAGGCGGTATTTATCGGCCAGGGCGTGGATGGCCCCCTGGTCGGCCAGGCCGTCCACGTTGATCCATCGCACGTTGCACCAGCCCGGCCGGTGCTGGGCCAGAAAGGCGGGCAGGTCGGAGACCTCGCGGGTTTCGACGCGGTCGGGGCCATAGTCGATGCAGGTGATGCGGGTGGGCTGCGACGCGGCCGCCGGGGTGGCGCCCAGGGCCGGCAGGGGCAGGGCCTCGGGATGGGAATCGGGGGTGGCCATGGGCGGGCGGGGATGATGGTGAAAGAGGGAACCCTGTGCCGCTGCGCGGGCCTCGCGGGATGGTCGTTAGAGGCGGGGGAACTCCTGTTGGAGGGCGGTGTAGAGGCGCTGGTACTGGGCGTGGCGCGGAGTATAGGCCTTGGCCATCGCGGCCCGGGGCTTGAGTTTCTCCGTTTCGCGGATGACGGCGCGGCAGGCCTCGGGCACGGACTTCCAGATGCCCGTGCCCACCCCGGCCAGAATGGCCACGCCATAGGCCGGACCTTCCTGGGCGTTGGTGATGGCCACGGGCTTGTGGTAAATGTCGGCCTGAAGCTGGCGCCAGAACTTCGACCGCGCCCCCCCACCCGACAGACGCACGGTTTTGATGGGGATGCCCATGCCTTCCATGATTTCCAGGGCATCGGCCATGCCATAGGTCACCCCCTCCATCACGCTGCGGACCAGGTGCGGCCGGCCGTGGCGGGCCGTCAGGCCGATCCAGCCGCCCTTGGCGCACGGATCGGCGTAGGGGCAGCGCTCCCCCGTGAGATAAGGCAGGAAATAAAGGCCTTCGCTGCCGGCCGGGGCGGCCTGGGCTTCGGCCGTCAGCAGGGTGTAGGGATCGACCTTCTTCTTCTTCGCCTCGGCCAGTTCCACGGGCGACAGGTGGTTGCGGAACCACTGGAAGGACCCGCCGGCCGAAAGCATGCAGCCGAACACGCACCACTTGCCCTCCACCGCGGCGCACATCGTGTGCACCCGCCCCTGAGGGTCGTAGGTGGGCTCATCGGCGTGGGCGAAAACCACCCCCGAAGTGCCCAGCGTGGCCGACACAATGCCGCTGGCCACAATGCCATTGCCCACCGCCCCGGCCGGCTGATCCCCCGACCCCCCTACCACCGGCACCCCCGGAACCAGGCCTAAGGCAGCGGCGCCTGGCTTCGTCAGCTCCCCCGACACGATGTGGGATTCAAAGCACTCCGGCAGCAGGTCGCCATCCAGGTCCAGCTTGGCCAGCACCGTCTTGTTCCAGGCCCGCTTCTTCACATCCAAGAGCAGCGTGCCCGAGGCATCGCCCACCTCGGTGGCGTACTCCCCGGTCATGCACAGGCGGATGTAGTCCTTGGGCAGCAGAATGTGCCGCGTGCGGGCGAAGACCTGCGGCTCGTGCCGGCGCACCCAGAGAATCTTGGGCGCGGTGAACCCGGTCAGGGCGGGGTTGCCCACCTGGCGGATGAGGGCGGCCCGGCCCCCGACGGCCGCCTCGATCGCGGCGCATTCAACCTGGGTACGCTGGTCGTTCCAGAGCAGCGCGGGGCGCAGGGGGGTGGTGTCGTGATTGAGGAAGACCGAGCCGTGCATCTGACCCGACAGCCCGATGGCGGTGACTTGGCCGGGCCGGATCTTTGCTTTCTTGACCACGGCCTTCGTGGCCTGGCAGGTGGCCCGCCACCACTGCCGGGGGTCCTGCTCCGACCAGCCGGGCTTAGGCGAGCTGATGGAGTGTTCGGCCAGAGCGGTGGCCAGAACGCGCCCCTTGTAGTCGCACACGAGGGTCTTGGTGCCGCTGGTGCCGATGTCGATGCCGAGAAGGTAAGACATAGAAGGAACTCCGGGATAGCGCCAGGAAATCTACCGCGCAGCAGCAGCGATGTCTCGCATCTCAGGGAATGGGCACCCCCGAACTGGAGGCTCGGCTTAACAAGTCGCCCGGGGGGGGCCAGCCCGCGCTAGCCGAAATCGGGATCAGCCCGCCGCACGCCTCACGCACCCGCCCCCGCCCCCACCGACCTCCGCACCAGCTCACAGAAAGTCTTCCAATCCGCCTCCGAATGGAAATACCGCCGCGGCAGGATGCGCATGGCCCGCCGGCCCTCGTACAGCACGATCAGGTCGGAACCCATTTGATAGCGCGTAAAATCGCGGAACGCCTTGGTGGATTTCCAGCTCTGGCCCCGCAGACGCAGCTCGGCGGCAGTCACGGTGCCGGTGACCGGCTCCTGGGCCAAAGGCTCCTGCTTCCAGACCTTGACGATCCGCCCGCGCAGGATGATGAAAGACACCCCCAGAAGCACGGGGAACACCCCCAGGGGAAGAAAGGCCCACAGCCCCTGGCGGGGGTACGCCTGGATACACAACCAGATAATCACCGCCAGGGCGGCGCCCAGCACCACCAGGGATTTCCAGTTGCGCAGGTGCAGAAACTGGGCGTGCAGGTAGTCTTCGATGCAGGGCTGGCCGGAGATTTCGATCTGCATGGGAGTGGCGGCCGGGATCACGAAAACGCCGGGCCGGGCGGCGCGGCCCCTATTATAGGGGGCGGGGCGAGGCCAACCACCGCGGCGCCAAGACCGCAAGGTAGAGGTGGGTCCTAAGACTTGGCCCACCCTATCCGCCGACACCTGACCCCCAGGAGAACCCCCCATGGCCGACCTTCAGGGCAAACGCGTGCTGATCTTTGTCGGCGACGACTACGAAGACCTGGAACTGTGGTACCCCCGCCTGCGCCTGGTGGAGGCGGGCGTCTCGGTGACGATCACCGGCGAAAAGCCCGGCCAGGTGTACCGGGGCAAGCACGGCTACCCCTGCCCGGCCGAGACCGCCCTCGCCGACATGGACGCCGGCCAGTTCGACGGCGTCGTCATTCCGGGGGGCTGGATGCCCGACAAACTGCGCCGCGACCTGCGCGTCTTGGGCCTGGTGCGCCAGTTCGACCTGGCCCGCAAGATGATCGCCTCCATCTGCCACGGCCCGTGGATCGACATCTCGGCCGGCGTGGTCAAGGGCATCCAATACACCAGCACCCCCGGCATCAAGGACGACCTGACCAACGCCGGGGCCACCTGGATCGATGCCCCCGTGGTCATCGCTGGCCACCACGTCACCAGCCGCCGGCCGGCCGATCTGCCCGACTTCGCCCGGGGAATGCTTCAGGTGCTGGGGCGGACATAAGTCGCGCATCACCAGTCACCCGTCGGGCCGCGATCCGGGACTGGTGACTGGTGACTCGGGACTGGTGACTTCATCCCAGCCGCGCCAGCGCCGTCCGCCGACCATGGGTCAGGGCGATTGCAATCGCATCCGCCACGTCCGGCGGGCTGGGCATCTCGGCCAGCCGGCACTGGGCCTGAACGGCCCGCTGCATCTGCTGTTTGGAGGCGTGGCCAAAACCGGTGATCGCCTTCTTCACTTCCGTGGAGGGCAGGTGGATGATGGCCAGGCCGCGTTCTTGGGCGGCCAGGAGGATGACCCCGCGGGCGTGGGCCATGAGAATGGCCGTGCGCGGGTGTTTATAGTGGGCGTAGAGCTTTTCCACGGCCAGTTCCTGCGGATGGAACTCCTCGATCAGCGCCGACAGATCGGCGTGAAGCTGGGCCAGACGCTTTTCCAGGCCCAGCGAGCGGGACAGGCGGATGACCCCGGCCTCCACCAGGGCCGGCTCCAGCCCGCGGGTGGCGAGATCGACCAGGGCATAGCCGGTGAGATGCAGGCCGGGATCAATGCCCAGGATGCGGGTCATGGAGACAGTGTAATGCGGGATGCGTGTGGCGCGTAGGTTCGGCCCTGGCCGAACACTCTTTCGCTTCTTTTATGCGTTCGGCCCCGGCCGAACGTCCTTCGGCGTGAAGCAAACCCGCAAGATGAAGACGTTCGGCCAGGGCCGAACCTACGCGCCTTGTGCGCTTGGGCAAACCGCCATACAGTTGTCGCGGGGCTCGGAAAGCCCCAAGTTCCCTGCCAAGGAGGGCCACCGTTGGCCAAGCGTTCCTCGAAATCCGCCCCCGCTTCCTCTGCCGAGCAGTCGCTGTTTGATACCCCCGCCCCCGGAAATGGCTCCGAACGAGTCTCCGGGAATGCTTCCGGGAACAGTGCCGGGGGCAGTGCCGGGGGCAGTGCCGGGGGCAGTGCCGGGGGCAGTTCCGGGGGCAGTTCCGGGGGCAATTCCGGGGGCAATTCCGGGGGCGACCCCGGAAATATCGCCGTGGCCCTGCACACGGCGGCCCAGGAAAAGTACCTCAACTACGCCCTCTCGGTCATCACCAGCCGCGCGCTCCCCGATGTCCGCGACGGGATGAAGCCCGTGCAGCGCCGCATCCTCTACACCATGTGGCAGCAGGGCCTGACTTTCGAGGTCAAGCACCGCAAGTGCGCCAAGGTGGTCGGCGATGTGATGGGCAACTACCACCCCCACGGCGACATGGCCATTTATGAGGCCCTGGTGCGCATGGCCCAGCCCTTCTCCCTGCGCGAAATGCTGGTGGATGGCTCGGGCAACTTCGGCTCCCTCGATGGCGATGCCCCCGCCGCCATGCGCTACACCGAGTGCCGCCTGGCCCGCATCGCCGATGAGATGCTCACCGAGCTGGACCAGCAGACGGTGCATTTCCGGCCCAACTACGATGGCAGCAAGTTCGAGCCCGTCGTCCTGCCCGCCCGCATGCCCAACCTGCTGGTCAACGGCTCCACCGGCATC
>JAJXSS010000100.1 GCA_021784455.1 Planctomycetota bacterium | reverse complement strand
TCCTCCAGCTCCTCGACATGCACCTGCGGGGGACCGTCCACTTCGCGGAGAGTGACAGCCGGGTCCACGGCGCGGGTCTGGGCGTAGGTGTCGCGCCAGCAGTCGACAAAACCGGGAGGTTCGGGGGGCGGGGCGATCTTCAGAAGCGCCGGCAGGTCGTAGCCGTAGGTGGGATCGAAGGGGAAATCGTGGGCAAACATCGCTTACCCCGCAGCGGCGAGGGTTTCGTTCAATTCCGGCCGCTGACGCAGGCACTGGATGAGGTCGGCGGCGGCAACGGGGTGGTTGCCCAGGCGGGCCAGTTCGAGGGCGGCGGCGGCCGAGCCCAGGTAGCCGGCCTGGGCGAGCGTCGCCTCCCCGGCCAGGGCCAGGGTCATGGTGGCCAGGAGGGCATCGCCCGCCCCCACCGGGTCGGCCACGCTGGCGGCCAGACTGGGCAGGTATTCGCTGCGCAGGCGGTTTTCGAACCAGTGGGCCCGCTCGGTTTCGCGGGGGCGGAAGAGGATGCAGCCGCGGGCATCGAGCGTGACGGCCAGATGGGCCAGTCCCAGATCGCGCATCAGGTTCATGGCCACACCCGGGAGACTGGTGTCGAAATCGCCCAGCACGCTGCGCAGCTCGCGCTCGTGGGGCGTCAGCAGGTCGGCCCCGCGGAAGGCCAGCAGCGTGCGGCGCGGGCCGCTGACATCTCCGGCGATGGTGCCCACGTGCGGCCGCAGAATCGCCATGCTCTGGGTGACCAGAGCGGGCGAGAGCACGCCGCAGCCGAAATCCACGAAGATGGCGGCGTCGAGCTGGGTTTTCAGATCGTCGAGAATGCCCAAGAGCCGGCGCTGGGCCGAGGAGTCCAGGGGCTGGTTGGGGGCGTAATCCACTTTGAGCAGCTTTTGCGTCTCCACCAGGTAGCGGATCTTGGTGGGCAGTTCGCGGCGAGCCTGCAGGGCGTGCACCTGGATGCCCTGGGCCTGAAGCTGGCCCACCAGTTCGCGGCTGGCGGCGTCCGGGCCCAGGGAGGTCAGCAGATGGGCCTGGCCGCCCAGCCCCTGAATATGCCGCGCGATCACGGCGGCCCCCCCGGGGTAGCCAGCTTCTTCCTGGGGCCGCACGGTGAGGATGGGGGCCTCGCCCGAGCGTTCGCCGGCATCGCAAAAGATGTAGCGATCCAGCAGGGCATCGCCGACGACCAGAACGCGCCGGCCGGCCATGCCATTGCGGATCAGCCGGCCCATGGCGGCCCGGTCGATGCCCCAGCGCCGGCAGCAGGCGGAAAGGCGCAGGGCGGGGTCGAATTCCTGGGCGATTCGGGTGGCGCCCAAGCGGTCGATAATGTGGCTGGAGGAGAACACCACCTCGCCGGAACCGAAGAGCACCCGGCCGCCGAAACTTTCGACCAGTTGCTTCTCGGCCAGAAACCCGGGGTGATCGGAGGCCTCGTATTCCTTGCCCTTGACGTAGAGGGCCGGCTGAAGAGCGCGGATCACCGGTCCGGCCGTAGGATCGTCGGCAATGACCACGTGGTCCACCATTTCCAGAGCGGCCAGGGCCTCGGCCCGCAGTTCCTGGGGCACGTAGGGACGGGCGCCATCGGACTTTTCGATGGCATCGTCGGCGGTGAGGGACACGACCAAAACATCGCCCTGGCCGCGGGCGAACTGGAGATAGCGCAGGTGGCCGGGATGGACGATGTCGAAGCAGCCGTGGCACAGCACGACCCGCCGCCCGGCCTGGCGGTGTTCCTGACCTACCTGGGCCAGACGTTCCAAAGAGCAGATTTTCCGGAAGGCGTCCAGTTGCATAGGTTGATTATCGGTCTGCCGGCCATCAGGGGATGAAGGGCGCTCCCCGCACACTGTGGCCAGCCCAGGCCGTCCATCCCCCCGCCTCGCCCGCGGTGCTCCTGAACCGTCATGTGCTTAACCCACAATTCCGCCCGCCGCAGGTATGATCTTGGGCTCGAAGAAGACCTTCCATCCATCACAGGGAGTGACACCATGCCGTTGTCAGTGGGTTTTATCGGTGCAGGCAACATGGGCCGCAGCCACATGCGCTGTGCCCAGACGCTGGGGCTGAATCTGGCGGCCGTGACGGACATTCTGCCCGCGGCGGCCGAGCAGGCCAGCCGACAATTCGGCATCCGCCGCACGTACACCGACTACCGCGCCATGCTGAAGGCGGGCAAGGACCTGGATGCCGTCATCATCGCCACGCCGAACAAATTCCACGCCGAACACGCCATCGGTTGCCTCAAGGCTGGCAAGCATGTGTTTCTGGAGAAGCCCATGACCACCAGCACCCGGGACGCCGACAAGATTCTGGCGGCGCACAAGGCCAGCGGCAAACTGCTGCAGATGGGCATGGTGAACCGGTTTACGGCCGCCGTGCAGACCACCCGGCGGTTCATCGCTGAGGGTTGCTGCGGGAAGATATATTCCGGCCAGGCGTTCTGGTATCGCCGCCGGGGGATCCCGGGCTTCGGGGGATGGTTTACCACCAAGGAATTCAGCGGCGGCGGCGGATTGATTGATCTGGGTGTGCACATGCTGGATGTGGCCTTGTATCTGATGGACTTTCCCAAGCCCGTGGCCGTCAGCGGCATGACCTACAACGTCTGGAAAAGCCTGGACACTTACACCTACACGGACATGTGGGGCCAGCCCACGCCCGGCGGCAAGAAGGATGTGGACGACTATGCGCTGGGCCTGATTCGCTTTGCCGATGGCCAGACGCTGCAGTTGAACATCTCCTGGGCGCTCAATCTCGGGGACCTGGCGCTCGAACGCGGCGTGCGGCTGATGGGAGACAAGGGGGGCGTGGCGCTTACCGGCATGGAGGAGACCCGCATCTTCGGCGAACAGGCCGGGCACCTCGTTGACACCATTCCTCAGTTCGCCAAGAACGACCCCAATCTCGACGAAATCCGGCATTTTGTGGAATGCGTACAAGAGGGTCGCCCCCCCATGCCCACGGCCGAACAGGGCCGGACCGTGCAACTGCTGCTGGAGGCGCTTTATCGCTCCAGCCAGGAAGGGCGCGAGATACGTTTGCGCTGAGGCTCCCATCGACCCCGGCCACCCGCCCGGCGAGCCGCCGCCGGCCACCCGATGGAGGTTCACGCGGCTGCTTCGGCGGAGGTGTTGGTCGCGGCAGCCGGGGGCATCTCTTCGGCCGGGCCGCGGCCCAGGGCCACATAGGTTCCGCTGGGGTCGGCCGCGGCCAGGCGGGCGGCATCGAGATAGCGCCAGCAGTCGATGATCACCCGCGGCGGCACGCGGCGCGACCGGGTCATCGACTCCAACTGCTTGAACTGCGGCCAGGGCGTCACCAGCACCAGCACATCCGCCCGGCTGACCGCCTCTTCCAGGGTCGCGGCCAGTTCCACATCCGGCCCCAGCGCGGCCCGGGCATTGTGATTGGCGGCGGGGTCGAAACCAATCACCGGCAGGCCGCGGCCACGCAGTTCCCGCAACAGCATCAGGCCCTGGGCCTGTTCGACCACATCGGTATCGGGTTTGTAGGCCAAGCCCAGCACGCCGATCACCGCGGATTCGGCGCGATGGGCGGCTACCAGATCGGCCAGACGCTGCACGCTGCGCCGGTTGGCGGCATCGACCGATTCGGCCAGGTCGCTGGCCGCCCCGATCCGCCGGGCCAGACAGGCCAGGGCCAGGTTGTCGCGTGGGAAACACGGGCCACCATAGCCCACCGCGCCGGTGAGGTACTTGCGGCCGATGCGGCTGTCCAGGCCCAGGGCCTGGGTCACCGCGTCCACATCACCCCCCGGAAGGTTATGGCAGATCGACGCGAGCATGTTGGCATAAGTGATCTTGGTGGTGACGAAGGTGTTGACCGCGATCTTGGCGATCTCGGCGTTGACGAAGTTCATCCGGGCCACGGCCGGTTTCGAGAGGCTGGCGGCCAGGCCGATGGCTTCGAGCATACCCCCGGCCCGCTCATCGCTCTGGCCGATCAGGAGCATGTCCGGGTGCAGGCAATCATGGATCACCGAACCCAGGGCCACAAATTCGGGGCTGTAGCACAGGCCGAAATCGGCCCCGCAGCGCTTGCCGCTGGCATTCTCGAGGGCCTGCCGCACGGGGCCGCCGGTGGAGCCGGGCATCACTGTGCTGGTGACCACCACCAGGTGATAGCCGCTCTTGCGGGCCAGGGCGTGGCCGATTTTCGTGCATACCGCCAGCACGGCGTCGAGCACGAACCCGCCATCGGCCCCGCTGGGGGTGGGCACGATGATGAACGAGGCCTCGGTTTGCAGCACGGCCTGGGTCACATCGGTCGTGGCCCGGTAGCTGTCGCCGGCCTGGGTCATCAATTCCGCCAGGCCCGGCTCGAAAATGGGCGCTTGCTTCGCGTTGATGGCCGTCACGCGGGCCGCATCCGAATCCACCCCCACGACCTCAAACCCGCGCGTAGCCAGGGCCGCGGCAATCGGGCAGCCCAGCTTGCCCTGGCCGATGAATGACAGACGCCCTGGCGGCAGGTTCAGTGGCGACACGCGGCGGTCCCTTTCGTTACGTGCATTTTCGGCGCATCAGTATTTATCGGTGGAGAATGAGGTTGCGGGATATTTTTTGGTTGCGGGCCGAAAGCGGAACGGGGCCACTCCGACATTGGGGGACAACCCCCCAGTGGCACCAGCCCAAGTGGTCACACGGCGAGATTCGTAGATCGGCGATACGACCAGATCCCGCCGCCCAACCCGGTATCCGGCTTCCGGGGGTGCAGGCCGGCGGCATCCAGAACGTGGGTGGCATCCCAGATGGTGAACGAGGAGCCGCGGCCCCCGGCCAGGGCCCGGTTGTGGCGGGCCTCGGGGCCGTCCCAGATCCACTTGTACGCCTTGGTTCCGGGGGCAATGCCGGGGGTGTGGTTGTAATCGTGGTTCTGGTGCACCGCCAGCACGCCCTGGGTCACGTCGACCACGGGGATATGCAGACTGCGGGCCCGGTAGATCAGCCAGTTGTCGAAGGCGGTGCGTCCGATGGCGAAGGGGGGAATCTCACCCCACATGCCGCGCCGGAACACGAAGTAGTCGATGGCCGTCGGCCGGTCCAGCTTGCCGCGCTCTTGCACCCGCCCCCGAAAATCGGCTTCCCAGTCTCCGGAAAAGTCCAGGAGCGTGGTCTGGTCGAAGTTGCACCTTTGGCCCACCATGAGGAACCGGCTCTTCCGCCGCGCTACCTGCTGAAGGGCCCCCCGGAAATCACTGAGCATGAGCATGTCGGCGTTGATGTAGCAAAGGTACGGTGTGTCGCTGCGGGCCTGGGCCAGGGCGAACAGGCCGGAAAGCAGCGGTGTTCCGTATTCGTTGCGCGGGATATCAGGCAGGTGCCTTAGTCCCAGTTCCCCCGCCACCTGCGCCGCCCCGGGCTCATTCCCCATCAGGATCACCTGGAAGCCGGGCCCCAGCGCCTTCCAACTGCGCAGGGCGTTGCGCTGGATCACCTCGTAGTGACCGGTGAAAGGCTTGGGCGTGGTGAAGAGGGTCAGCATGAAATCCCAGCCAGTTAGCGGCAGTCTCGCCCGCCGGAGGAAGATTGGGGGGGGCTCGAAGACTCGAGGCCGGCCACCCGGACCTCTCAGGCATCGGTCGTGGCCGTCAGGCACAGGTGCCAACCCAGGCGGTGTTCCAAGCCCCGAAAGACCGCGGCCGGAAGACAGCGGAACCACCATTCCTTGACATACCGATATTGCACGTAGTCCTTGATACGGTAGGGAAAGATGTGCTCTACGCGCAGGTCGGTCACGCGCAGGCCGTGGTCTTGCAGAAGCTTGCGGCCCTGGTGGCGGGTGTAGGTATAGGTGACGGGGCAACCGGTCTGGGCCTCGGAGTGGCGGGCGATCCACCGGTCGGCCTGCCAGAACCGGCCGCGGCCCTGAGCCAGCACGATGCCCAGCACCTTCCAGGAGCGGCGGTGGTAGACCATGATCTTCACCTGCCCTCCGGGACGGACATACGCCCGGAGTTGGGCCAGGGCCCGTTCGGGATGCGGCGTGTGATGAATGACGCCGAAGGAGTAGACCAGGTCGTAGGGTTCCACGGGCACGATCTGGCCGAGCTGTTCGGCGTTGGCGTGATAGAAGGTGATCCGGTCGGCCAGGCCGTAGACCTGGGCCCGCTGACGAGCCAGCTTCAGGGAGTTTTCCGACAGGTCCACGGCTGTGACCCGGGCCCCGGCCTGGGCGAAGCTGATGGTGTCGGTGCCCATGCCGCAGCCGATTTCCAGCACGCGTTTTCCGGCCCAGGCGGGGAAATCGGCAAATGCCGGGATATGCGGCTCGACCAAGTACTTGCGCTCGCGGACCTGGTCGAAATAGCCGCGCGTGCCCACGGGCAAGGGCGAGTGGCGCAGGTTGCAGGGCCGGCGATCCCAGTAGCCGCGCACCTGCTCGATGCTGGTGTTTTGGAAGGTGGTCATGCAGAGGAAGTTATCGGTCACGGGGGGAAGGGTTCTGTAACGGTGAGGAGGCCGAGAAGACGCACGCCATGGCATGCCCTATGTTTCGGGCAGGGATTCATCCCCCAGGCCCCAGTTGGGGGGGTTGAACGGGATCGGCCGGCGCTCGCGGCGCATCTGGACGGCCCAGGCATTGTACTGGGCCAGGCTGATTTGATTGATCCCCGCCTGGGCCAGCCGCTGGTTGAGCTGGTCGTTGCCCTCGGGCGACCAGCCCGAGCCGATGGCGTGCTCGATGTGGTAGACGCGGGCCGGCTCAGGCAGGACCACCTCGCGCAGGCCGGCCCGGTACGCGGCATGGCACAAGAGGGCATCCAGGTGCATGGAAAAGACATCGAGTTCGGGATAGCCGCGTAAACGCTCCCAGGCCGACTTGGCCAGGAGGGTGAAGTCACCGCAGCCGTTGACGTGCAGGCGGTCGCGGGTGACCACCGGAACCAGATGCAGGGACTGGAGGGCTTCGAGCAGCAGCACACGCGGAGTAAGTGGCCAATAGACCCAGTGGCGCGTGCCCGTGCGCAGGTCGGTGGAGTGGCAGCGGCGATGGACTCGAATGGCGTGCGAACGGCACCAGGCCAGTTGCCCGGCGATGCCGCCCGGGGGCACCTCGGCCGGGACATCCCAGCGATCCGCACGGCACAAGAAATCTGGCCGCAGCCGGTAGGCATGCGGGCCCTGGGCCAAGCCGGTCATTAATCCATCGGAAAAAAGAATGTCGATGTTGGTCGCCAAAACCCAGGGGGCGGAAGCCCGGCGGATGCCCACGTTTTTGGCGATCATCTGGTACAGGGGCAGACGTTGGGCCAGGCGATAGCGCTGGTGGATGGCCGGAGGGACCGTAATGATGCGCGGCTTCAAGGGCGAGCCCGGCGGCCAGTTCAGGGCCTGGGCCAGCGGGGCGCGGTCGGCCGGGGGATTCCACTCCACGAGGATCAGTTCGGCCGGCAGTTGAAAACGCTGACACTGCTGGGACAGGCCGTCCACAAAGAGCTGCATGCGGTGGAGCAGGTTGCCACCGTGGTCATCATTGCGGGCCGTGACGACGATGGAGACCCCCGGAATTTGCCGGGCAGTTCCTCCCGTGGATATTCCGGGGGCGAAGGCGGGGGTCATCGCTTGACTCCCAGGAGGATCCAACTGGGCTGAATCCAGAAGAGGTCGCTCAATTCGCAGGCCATTTGATCGCGCAGGCCTTCAATGGCGGCCAGAACCTGTCCAGGCCCTGCGCCGGCCGGCGCGTTCAGCGCCGCCGGGTCGGGGCAGTAGTCGTGCCAGAGGATCAGCCCACCCGAACGGATCAGCGACAGGGCTTTCAGGGTGTCGCTGGTGACAATCTCGGTGGTGTGGCCGCCGTCGATCAGGACGGTGTCGAAAAAACCCGGAGGGTAGTTGGAGGTATCCCACTGGCGGCTGTCGGCGTAGATCTGGCAGACGCGGTGGCCCAAGCCGCGCTCAAGGTAGTGGCGGCCGATGAAACCCAGGGCATCGGTCTGGATGAGGGTGTTGCCGCGGGGTGAGGTGCGGGTGTGGGCCCAGAGCGGCACGGAGGCTCCGGGGGTTCCGCGGGTTCCGGAGGTTTCGTGGATTCCGGGGGGGTCGGGGGCCTGGGACACGTAGTACGACCACAGGCCCTGGGCATCCGATTCACCGTGCAGCAGATTAATGGTCCAGACGGTGGCGGAGGATTCCTCCAGAACGTAGGTGGCGCCGGTGCCCTCCCAAGTACCGAACTCCAGGTGGCGGCGGGGCCGGGCCTGGCGGTAGATGCCCCGGAACAGCGGGGCATCGTCGATTTCCATTTTCCAGTCGGCCAGCGACTTGCCGGCCGATTCCGGCGCCGGCACAAGCGGCTGGAGCCAGCCTAGACGCTGGTGAACCTGGGAAACGGGAACGGCGGGGACCATCGTGCTAGCTCCGGCGGATCAGATCGAACCAGTTGAACTCACCCCCCCGGAATTCGAAGTAGAGAACGGTGTCGAATTCGGCCGGGGCCAGGGCCTGGCGCAGCTTGTCCAGGTCGTACCACTCCATCCAGGGGGTGGCGGGGCCATCGGTCTTCTTGCCCCACTCGGAAAACGGCAGGCGCCCTTCGCGCTCCCAGCGGATCCGGGGGTAGGCCAACTCAATCCACCGGCCGCCAATTTTCAGGTGGCGGGCCAGTTCGCTGATTTCGGGCTTCATCTGCTCGAAAGGGGCGTTGATGAGCGAGCCCTGGGCCCAGAGGAAATCGAAATCGGCCGGCAGTTGCGTGAGCGAGTTGAGGTCTTCGATGTAGTGGAAGGAGACGCTCTGCCCAAGGCTCATGATCCGGGCCAGGCGGGCCAGAAGGTCGAGGTTGGATTGCACGATGTCGGCGCAGGTGACCATAGCCCCCTGGGCGGCGAAGGTCAGGGCATCAAAGCCCAGGCCCGAGCCCACATCCAGCACGCGCCGCCCCCGGAATTGATCTTTGTAGAGGTCGTAGTACCAGCCGCGAATGGAATAAGACCGGCCGGTGGAGCAGTCGGCGTGCTGCTTCTTCCAGAAGGCCAGCAGGTCGGCATCGCTGAGCTTTGCCAAGTCGCCGGTGGTCCTGCGCAAGAGAGCCCCGCTGGGGACCTCGTGCCATTTGCGGCGCAGGGTCTCAAAGGGTTTGGACCAGTCCGGGGTGATGGTTGGAGGAGTGGACAAAACGGGCTCCGCGAGGGTGGGGGTTGAGGTCAAAGGTGAGAAGTCAAAGGTGAAGAGTCTGCGCATGGCGTGCGGCAGTCGGGGCGCCTGGTTGCGGGTTTGGAAGGGGCGGGGCCGGCAGAGAGCGGTGGGCGCCCCAGGGGCCAAAGAGGCGATAGCGGGTGCGGCGGTAGAGACGGCCGGCGCGGCGGCTGAAGTGCCACCAGACATGGCGGGCCCAAAGGGCCGGAGCGGAGGCGTAGAGGCGGTAGGTCAGCGGCCGGGTTATATCCAGATCGGGCAGGTGGCGTTTCACTTCGGCCAGAGCCAGGGGCAGGGCCCGCTGGGAGAGGTGGATCAGATCGGGACGGTAATAGCGCCGGCGCGACCGGCCGGTGGCATCGACGAGCTGATCGAAGATGCTGATGAAGGCGGCCCCGTGGGCCTGGCATAGTTCGGCCAGGCGGCTGTTGAAGACGCGGGTGACGATGTTGCGTTGTTGGCAGTCGCCCTCGGCCGGGAACTCCTTGTCGTCGATGCGGTCCAGGGGGGAAGAGGGGATGGCGTTCCAGACCAGCACCCGGTAACCGCGGGCCTGCAGCTCGCGGACGACACTGAAGTAGCGCTCGGCCGCGGTGCAGGCGACTTCTTCGGCCGGCCGATTCTGGAGGCGGGCCTGGCGCAGGAGATGGGCCCGGCAGTCGATCTCCCCCAGGCAAAGCAGGAGGGCGGCCCCCTCCGGAATAGCGCCACTGTCGAGGGCAGCCAAGAGGTTTTCCCGGCCGCGGGAAGTGTGGCCGGTTTCGCAGAGGTTGTGGGCCAGGGCGATGCCGATGCGGAAGGTGCGGAAACCGGGCAGCCAGTCCCGGGCGGGGGTGGGCCATTGGGGCTGGGGAACATCCCGGCCGGAGAACAGGCCGGCGTGACTGTCGCCCAGGCAATAGAGCCGGCGGGTGGCTAGAGTCTGGGGTCTAGGGTTTGGGGTCTGGATAGAGGGCATGGGGGAAGGGTTGAGATTTGCGGGTTGAGGGTCGAGGGGGCCGGGTGCCGGGTGTCGCGAGCATGTCGCGCGTTCGTAAGGGGGTGGGCCCACTCATGGTTTCATCGGTTGCGGGGGTTATCGGGCTGGAAGAAGTGAGGGAAGAAGCGACAGACCTCCGAGAACCGCGGCGTGGATCAGAGCCGGTGTCAACTCACAGGCGGCGACGTGGGGCCTTATCCGCGCTGCCACCGCTAATGCAGAAGATCTTCTTCGGTAGAATAGTGGGACATCCGGGCGGTGATGTTCGCCGCCGATTTGGTTTGTGCAGCGCGCATGCTCATCGCGGGAGGCCCTTCCATGCCGGGCAAGATCAGATACGTTCGTTATCTGGGCAACAAGTGGTTTCTCTTCGTGTGGGCTGTCGTGTTTTTCCCGCTTGCCATCTTCCTCTTTCTGCTGGATGCCGTGCTGATCGAGCAAGAAATCGATGACGACGAGTTGGTTCGCTTCATGGGCAAAATGCCTCGAAATCGAGGGAACTGATCACACACGGCACCCGACCGGTGGCACCGATGCGGTCCGCCGATCGGTCATGGTCTAGATCTGGACTTGCAGCCACATGGTCGGTACTGAAGGAGCCTTCAGTCGCATAACAAAGGGACATGGCCCCAGGGCGCCAGCGGAGGAGAAGTTGACCACTTACGATCAAATCATCAACATTAATTCTGTCATTGCGCGATTCGGCGTCTGGCCCTCGTTCCACGATGCTGAAGTCGTGTCCGTTACCTTCGCAGGTCACCGACCCCAACAGCCATCGTGTGTGATGGTTATTCACGCCTGGCTGATGACAGACAGAGTGGATGCCCGGGGGTACTACATTCTGGAAAAACACACTCTGGTAACATTTTGCTTTAGGGGTATCTAGTTGACTCAACCGACCCCAATCCATAGTGTGGCCGGATGTGATGGAAGATTATCCGCACACGGCCTTGGAATTGGAGGAGCGGT
>JAJXSS010000099.1 GCA_021784455.1 Planctomycetota bacterium | reverse complement strand
CAAGAAACACGGCCTGGAAGTCAAGTTCGTGTTCATGTACAGCGGCAACATGAGCGTGGCCTCGCCGCTGACCACCATTCTTCAGGCCGCCTTGAAGGTGCGAGACGACCCCCGGATCTTCTTCCTGTTCATCGGGGGCGGCCTGGGCAAGCACGAGGTGGAAGAGGTCATCCGCACCCACCGGCCGAACAATATGGCGGTTCTGCCGTATCAACCCCTGGAAGAACTCAGGTACTCGCTTTCGGCGGCCGATGTTCATCTGGTGACGCTGGGCCGGGAGATGGTGGGCATTATCCACCCCTGCAAGGTGTACGGGGCCATGGCCGTGGCCCGGCCGGTGCTGTACGTGGGGCCCCGGCCCTCCCACGTGTCTGAGATTGTGGAGGGTCACGGCATCGGCTGGTGCGTGGATGGGGAGGATGTTGCGGGAGCCGTGCAAGTGATCCGCCAGGCGGCCAGCCTGCCGGCCGACCGGCTGGAAGCGATGGGCAAGGCGTCGCGGCAAGCGATGGTAGAGCGTTTCACGGCGGCTGGGATGCGGGCGGATTTCGCCGCCCGGATTAATGGGTAAAATCAGGGCCCTGGAGATCTCACCATACTCGTATTGGGTTTATTCATCATCCTGATCGCGGCGGTGGCAGTGGTGGGCCTGCGCCGGCCGGGCGTGCTGATCGGCTTTACGTTCTGCATTTTCGGCTTACAGCAGGCGTTGCGTGCCCACAGCGACTGGCTGGCGGCGCACTATATGCTAATCAATTACTGCGACGGCGGGCTTAATCTGCTGGGAATTGCTGCCGCGTTCGCCCGCCAGCGGTTGACACTGCGTAGTATGCCGCGCGTGGCATGGTTGGTGTACGGCCTGCTGCTTTATGCCCTCCTGAGTTGGTTCTGGAGCGTAAGCCGTCAAGACACCCTTGAGAGATACGCTCTGGCCGCGCCGTCACTGACCGCGATTGCCATATTGATGCCCCTGGTGATTTGCAAGGCACGGGATTTGCAGGACGCAGTATATACAGTCCTCATTCTGGGATGTCCCGTTCTTCTATCCATGCTTGGAGCGAATTGGACGGGGCGATCCCTTGAGTTTGACACCTGGGCCGCCGCTGGCCAGGCTGCGGGCAATCCCCTGGCTGTGGCCAGCGTGGCTGGTTACATAGCGATTGCGGCGACTTTGATGAACTATCGGGGCTTGGCCCGCATTTGGCAGCCCCTGCGCTGGGCCATCGTGATCCTGGCGATCTTGATTATCTTCAAGAGTGCTTCGCGAGGTCAGCTTTTCGCCTGTCTGTTGGCCGTCATTGCACTGCTACCGGTCTCCCGCCGGCTCAGCAAGGCTTCGGGTCTTGTCGGGACAGCAGTCGGGCTGTTCCTGCTCTCACTGGTGGCCTCGGTTCTGTTCGCTCACGTGGCGGCGTTACAGGGCGGCCGCTGGGACTGGACCACTATGTTCCAGACCTATGAAGGTGGGCGCGTTGATACATCGCTAACGGTTCTCAAGGCCTGGGTTCATGCAGGTCCTCTCCGCTGGTTGATCGGCTTAGGCAGCTCAGGGTCGTTCGCCGTGATCGGCTTCTACCCGCACATGGTGCCAGCCGAGGTACTGGCAGAACTCGGGCTGGTTGGCGCTGGACTTTACGGGGCCGTGTTGTACCTGACAATCCGCTCGTTGAGGCGGATGTGGCCACGCTTCGCCGATTTCCCCGAAGCTCGCGGGATTTTGGCTGTTTGGGGAGCGATTTTTGTGTTCGAGTTCATTCTCGGCTGCAAACAGGGCAGCATGATTGGCCAGCCGTTCTTTTTTGCGGCTGTCATCTTGATCGGGCGGCTCGAACGCATGGTGGGAACAACACAACCTGCCCGCCAGGAAGTGCCAACTCAGATGGCAAAGCTCCCCGGGGAGCGCCACCAGACGGTTGGCGCGAGTCTGCGATAGGTTTCAGTTTTTCAGCGGAAACTAGGTGAACGCCAGGTGCTCATGCAGTACCGGATCGCCGCCTCCATCCCGTCTACCATCCGGCCGATCGTGAACTCCTCTTCCACCAGCCTTCGGGCGTTCTGGCCCAGGCGCTGACGCAGGGCGGCATCGCCCAGCAGGCGACCCAGGCATTGCGCCAAGGCTCCAGCATCGCCTGCGCGATACAGGAAGCCTGTCTCCCCGTCCCGCAAAGCCTCGATTTCGGGGTTCTGAGCCGCGACGTTGTCATCCGTGACTACCGGCAAACCGTAGCCGAAAGCGTGCAGGATGCTCAGGCCGATGTTGGCCGGATAGCAGAAGAGATCCGAGCACAGGAACCAGGGGGCTAGCTCCAATTGCCCATAAATAGCCCCCGGAAACATCACCTGCGGGCCCACGTTGAGCCGAGCCGCGAGATCACGCAAACGCTGGCCTTCGGGCTCGCCTTTGCCGATGATCACGGCCTTGACCCCCGGATATTTGGGGGCCAGGCGGGCCACGGCTTCGATCAGCAGGTCCACCCGGTTGTCCGGATCGAAGCGGGAAACAAACAGGATCGTCCGCCCGGGCACAAGGTTGTGCTGCCGCCGGAAGGCTTCAAGCTCCGCCGGGCGAGCCAGCCAGTGGTCGCGGGCTTGGGCAATGGGGGCCTGGTCCAGACTGTTGAGGGCTACGAACAGGCGCTGGGGATCCCAGCCCTCGGTGGCGAACTGCCGGGCCACCGTGTGGTTGTAAAAGAGCAGGGCCGTGGCCAGACGAGCCACCCGGTTGCGGATCAGGCGCCGCCAACCCGCCTCGCGCTTGGAGTAACCGTGGCCCCAGAGCACCACAGGAATCCTGTTCCACTTGGCCCGCAAGAGGCCCGCCAGCAGGCTGATGTATTGCACATCCCAGCTCAGCATCAACACATCACACTGCCCTTTGCGAGCACAGCGCCATTGCGGGCCGTGCCAGACCAGGTGCCGGCTCAGGAGACGCAGCCGCTTCTGGGGCACGTAGACCGCATCAAACCCCGCGGGTTTGACATTAGGAAGGTCGGAAGTTTGGCCGTAATAGATCCGGCAATGAATGCCGGGGCGGCTTGCCAGGGCTGCAAAGACAGACACACGATAGTGTGCCAGCGCGGGCTGCTGAACCATTACGCGAATCACGGAATCGGCGTTGGATGACTCCATGGGCAACTCACGACGGGATGGATACGTCCAAGGTTGTGGCGGACCGGTGTTCCAGTCCACAGATGATCTTACCTACATAGTTGCTACGAAGAACCACTTGAGCGAGAACGAACATTTGTCCCTGCAGGCGCACGGGGATGGGTTGTCTGCCGAGCGAGGTTGTCGGCAGGTGGTGGATCTCCACGCCGTCAGGGGTTTCCCGGGCGGGGTATTTGATGCTGGGGTCGTCGTAGCCCCGGCCGGAGGTCAGCACCACCACCCGCCAGCGCCGGGCCGCCATTCCCGCTGCGGCATCGTGCATGTACTGGCCGACGGCCGGCGTGTCGGGAACGTAGGTCTGGCTGATCACCAGCAGAGTTTTTGAGCGAGCTTTTTGTTCCACACGATCTCTCTTGGACTCCGCTGTCACCCACTATACTCCAGACACGGCCCGCGTCAATGCGCGGGCGATAGCGTCATCAACTATAATCGGCGACCCGCTGCTGTGTTCTCTCGGACTTCCTCCGGCCTGGACCAAGCCATGAGAATCTTGCATGTCGTGGAGAGCTTGGATCCATCGGGAGGCGGTCCGCCGGTGGTGGCGGCTCATACCGCCCTGGCCGAATCCTTGCTGGGCCACGAGGTCAGTATGCTGGCCCACCATTCGGTGGGCGAGCGTGATCGTGCTGAAGGGATGATCAAGAACGCTCCGGTCAAGGCACTTGTCCCCGTGGATCTGCTTCCGCCACCTGGAAGACTGGATCAGATCCTGGGGCGGGATACTCACCACCTACTGGCACAGCGCATCCGCGCATCAGACATGGTCGTGGTGCACGGGCTTTGGACATCCACCGTGCGCCAAGCGGCCTCTATTGCCTGGCGCTCGGGAGTTCCATATGTGATTCTGCCGCATGGCATGCTGGATCCCTGGAGTCTGCATCACAAGGGCTGGAAAAAGAGACTGGCTTTGGCACTGGCGTTCCGACGCATCCTCAAAAGGGCAACGGTGATCCAAACCACCAGCGTTGAGGAACGCGAGGGCGTTCAACTGCTGGATTTACGTGTGCCAGTCGAGGTGATCCCCAACGGCATCTTTCTTGAAGAGGTGGATCCTCTGCCAACCAAGGGCACTTTCTACACGGTTCATCCGGAGCTTGAAGGCCGGCCGTTCATTCTGTTTCTCGGGCGCCTGCACCACATCAAGGGGCTGGATTTTCTGGTAGACGCGTTCCAGAGCTTGGCCAGAGAGTATCCGCGGCTGCAACTTGTCCTGGCCGGGCCCGATGGGGGGGGGCGTTCTTCGATCGAGGCACAGGTGCAGAGCCTGGGATTGCAGGAGCGGATCAGACTGGTGGGGCCCATCTATGGCCGCGCCAAGTACGCGGCCCTGATGGATGCCCAGTGTTTCTGCCTGCCCAGCCGGCACGAGAACTTCGGTATCGTGGTTGCGGAGGCGATGGCGACAAGAACACCGGTGGTCATCTCGGATCAGGTACAGATCTGGCCGGAGGTGAAAGAGGCCGGGGCCGGGCTGGTCGTGCCTCTGGATGCCCAGGCCCTGAGCAAGGCCCTGGCTCAGGTGCTCGGTGATGACGCCCTGCGTCAGCGCATGGGGCAGGCCGGCCGGGCACTGGTTCAGGAGCGTTTCGCCTGGCCGCAGATTGCCAGCCAGACCATCGAGGCCTATCAGAGGCATCTTGTCGATACGAAAACGGCCGCACGATCACGTTAAACCACCCACCAGCGCCTGATGGCTCAGACCCTCCTGCCCATCATCGCAGCCGCAGCACCCCCCCCGGCCCCGCAGCCGGCCGGACCGGGGAGGGGATGAACCACGAAGGCACGAAGAGGAAAGCAAAAAGCAAAAAGTAAAAAGCAGAAAGCAGAAATAGGCAACATCAGCTTGGTGAACTTGGTGCTCTTGGTGGTTCAAACCTCCTCGTCTTCGTGCCTTCGCATCCCGCCACTGCTCGGCCCGGACCGCTTCGATGGCGGGCAGGCCCGCCACTATTTGGACCAAACCTGGCGGCTGGCGGGCAGGCCCGCCACCCTTGGCGCTCATTCGATGGCGGGCAGGCTTTCGTGGTTAGCCCACTTGCCGGAGAAACTCCCGCAGGTTGCAGGAAGCAGTCTGGTCCCCCCAGAGGCACTCCTCAGTCTGGGACACCAGGAACCGCCGGCCGGCATGGATGAGGTCGGCCGCCTTGTCCAGGCGACCCCGGTCCGCCGCGGTGGGAAAGGCCGTCAGCTTGATTTCCACCGCCCAGAGTTCCCGGCCCAGGTCCAGCACCAGGTCCAGCTCGTATTGATCGGCCGTACGAAAGTAATACGCCTCAAAAGCCCTTCCGGCCGCGGACAGAACCCCCAGCGTCTGTTCGATCACGAACCCCTCCCAACTGGCCCCCACCCAGGGCTGGGCCAGCAGGGCGGCAGTGTCCGGCACGTTCAAGAGCGCGTGCAACAGGCCGCTGTCGCGCCAATACACCTTGGGGCTCTTGACCAGCCGCTTGCGGATGTTGGCCTGATAGGGGGGCAGCCGGCGGACGAGAAAGGCACCCTCCAGATAATCGAGGTAGCTGCTCACCGTCTTGGAGTCCAGCCCCATGCTCTGGCCGACCCGGCTGGCGTTCCACGTTTGCCCGTGCCAGGCGGCCAGCATCTTGAGAAGCCGGTCGGTCGTCTGCGGCTTGGCCGGCAGCCCCCACAGGGGCAGATCCCGCTGCGTTAAAAGGGTCAGGTAATCGCGCTGCCAGCGCGGGTAGCGGGCCGGATCGAGCACCCCGCCCTCGGGATAGCCGCCGTACAGCCACAGCGGCACCAACGACTCGGGGCCGAGCTCGGTGGCCAGAAAGGGCGTCAAGTCCACCAGGGAAAGCCGGCCGGCCAGTGATTCGGAAACCTGCCGCATCAGGGCCGGAGAAACCGACCCCAGCAGAAGAAAACGCCCGTGACGCTGACGGTCGGCATCCACGACTCCGCGTAAACGGTTGAAGACCGCGGGCCAAGCCTGAGCCTCATCCAGAATGACCAGTTCCGTGCCGGCCGCCAGGCGGTTCCATTCGAGATCCAGCCGCAATCGGTCCGTTTCCTGTTCCAGATCGAAATAGGCGCCGCCCAGGGATTTGGCCAAGGTGGTCTTGCCGCACTGGCGCGGCCCCAGCAGAGCCACCGTAGGATTGCTCCGCAGGCGGTTTATAAGCTCTTGCACAACCCGACGTTGAATCATGTCTTGCATTTTAGGAATTGATTCCTGATTTGCAAGACACTCGATAAGGCGGAGGGGAGATCAACCGCGAAGGCACGAGGAGGAAAGCAAAAAGCAAAAAGTAAAAAGCAGAAAGCAGAAATAGGCAACATCAGCTTGGTGAACTTGGTGCTCTTGGTGGTTCAAACCTCTTCGTGTTTCTTCTTCGTGCCTTCGCGTCTTCGTGGTTAGCCTTTCATCCGCTCCTCGATCAGCTTCACCACCTGCTCCACGCACTGGTCCACGCTCAGCTCGTGCGTGGGCAGCACCAGGTCGGGGTGCACCGGGGGCTCGAACACCGCGCTTACCCCCGGAAACTGGGCCAGGCGGCCGGCATCGGCCGCCTGATAGGCCCCGCTGGGGTCGCGCTGGCGGCAGACTTCCACCGGGGCGGAAAGATAGACCTCCACGAAGCGGTCTTGGCCGATCGTCTCGCGCACGCGCTGGCGCACCGCCTCGTGCGGGGCCACAAAGGCGCACAGGGCGATCACCCCCGCCTCGTTGAGGATCTTCGCCACCTCGGCCGAGCGGCGCAGGTTCTCCGAACGGTCATCGCTGGAAAAGCCCAGATCGCGGCTTAGGCCCTGGCGCAGGTTCTGGCCGTACAGGCTCAGCACCGTGCGGCCGGCCTCAAACAGGCGCTTTTCCACGGCCGCCGCCAGCGTGCTCTTGCCCGAAGCGGTCAGGCCCGTCAGAAGCACCGTCAGGGCCTTTTGCCCCAGGCGCTCTTCGCGCTCCGTCCGCGTCACCGCCCCCTCGCGGCGGCGCAGCGATTCCACCGGCCGGCTGCTCCACTGGGCCCCATCCCCGCGCCCGGCGGGCTCCAGGATCATCCCCGCCCCCACCGTGTTGTTGGTGACACGATCCACCACAATGAACGCCCCGGTGGCCCGGTTGGCCTTGTAGGCATCGAACGTGATCGGCTGGGTCAGGGACAGGGTCACCTCGCCCACTTCGTTCAGCCCCAGTTGCGTGGCCGGCCGCTTTTCCAGCGTGTTCACATCCACCCGGTGGCGGATTTCGGCGATCTCGCCGGTCACCATCCGCGTGGTGTGCTTGATCCAGTAGGTGCGGCCCGCAACGAACGGGGCCTCGCTCATCCACACCACCATGGCCTCGATCTGGTGGGCCTGGTGGGGCCGGCCGTTCTGGGCCAAAACCAGCATGTCCCCGCGGCTGAAGTCGATTTCATCCTCGAGCGTCACGGTCACGGCCTGGCCGGCAAAGGCCTCCTTCCGCTCGCCCTCGGCTGTGATCAGAGACTTCACCCGGCTCTGCCGTCCCGAGGGCAGGGCCACCACCTCATCGCCCTGATGCACGATGCCCGAGGCGATCGTGCCGGCAAACCCGCGGAAATCCAGGTTGGGGCGGATCACGTATTGCACGGGGAAGCGCAGGTCGGCCAGGTTCTGGTCCGAGGCGATGTGCACCGTTTCCAGGTGGCTTAAGAGCGGGGCGCCGGCGTACCAGGGCATGGCGGCGCTCTTGTCCACCACGTTGTCGCCCTTTAAGGCCGACAGGGGGATGAACTGCACATCGGGAATGCCCAGCTTGGCCACAAAACCGGTGTAGCTGTCCTGGATCCGGCTGAAGACTTCCTGGGAATAGTCCACCAGGTCCATCTTGTTCACCGCCACGATCACGTGCTTGATGCCCAGCAGGCTCACGATGTAGGAGTGGCGCCGGGTCTGGGTGACCACGCCGTGGCGGGCATCGATCAGGATGATGGCGAGCTGGCAGGTGCTGGCCCCGGTGGCCATGTTGCGCGTGTACTGCTCGTGGCCGGGAGTGTCGGCGATGATGAACTTGCGGCGGTCGGTGGAGAAGTAGCGGTAGGCCACATCGATGGTGATGCCCTGCTCGCGCTCGGCCTTGAGGCCATCGGTCAGAAGTGCCAGATCGATCGCGCCCCCGGTGGTGCCCATCCTGGCCGAATCGCGCTTGACCGCGGCCAACTGGTCCTCGTAGATGGTCTTGCTGTCGTGCAGCAGCCGGCCGATCAGGGTGGACTTGCCATCATCCACACTGCCGCAGGTCAGAAAGCGCAGGAGTTCTTTCTTCTGGTGGCGGTCGAGGTAGGTGTGGATGTCTTCGTTGGGGGAAAGAGTGTTCATAGGCAAATGCGAAAAGTAAAAAGTAAAAAGCAAAAAGCGGAGGGCAGACGGAGGCGTCAGGCGCTATCGGGTTGGGCTTTGGCTTTCATGATGATCGTGATGGAAATCGCGGCCAGTTGCTCGGTTTCATCGAGCAGGCCGGACAGACGTTTGGGCGGAACCAGTTCGGCCCGCTGCATCAGGCGCAGCCAGTAACCAAATTCGCGGGTTTCCTTCAGGGCAATGCGGCATTTGTGAATGAAATCCTTCCGAGACTCAGCGGCGTCGGCCTCCACAAGGTTCGCGCCAATCGACGTAGCGGCGCGCAGAAGCTGCCGCCCCATCACCCACCCGACCTCATCCTTTTGCCCGCGCAAGAACCGAAACAGCCCAATAGCCCGGATCGCATACCCCTCCGCCCTCTCCAGAAGATCCCCATTCCCAAACCGCCCCATGCCTCACCCCGCTTTCTTTCTGCCATCTGCTCTTAATTTCTACTTTCTGCTTTTTTACTTTTTACTTTTTCTCAAAAGTATCCCTCCCTCTTCTTCTGCTCCATGCTCCCCGCCTCGTCGTAGTCGATCACCCGGCCCTGGCGCTCGGAGTTCCGGGCCAGCAGCATCTCCTCGATGATCTGGGGCAGGGTGGTGGCGCTGCTTTCGACGGCCCCGGTCAGCGGGTAGCAGCCCAGGGTGCGGAAGCGCACCATCCGCATCTGGGGCTTTTCCCCGGGATTCAGCCGCATGCGCTCATCATCCACCATGATCAGGTTGCCCTCGCGTTCCACGATGGGGCGCTGGGCCGCAAAGTACAGGGGGACGATGGGGATCTTTTCCAGGTAGATGTACTGCCACACATCCAGCTCGGTCCAGTTGGACAGGGGAAACACCCGGATGCTCTCGCCCTTGTTCACCTTGCCGTTGTACAGGTTCCACAGTTCGGGGCGCTGGTTCTTGGGGTCCCACTGGTGCCGCTGGTCGCGGAAGGAGTAGACGCGTTCCTTGGCCCGGCTCTTTTCCTCATCGCGGCGGGCCCCGCCGAAGGCCGCATCAAAGCCCCCCTGGTTCAGGGCCTGTTTCAGCGCCTCGGTCTTCATGATGGTGGTGTACTTGTTCGAGCCGTAGTCGAACGGGTTCACCCCCGCCTTGGCCGCCTCCTGGTTGGTGTGGACGATCAGTTGCAGGTGGTTTTCGCGGCAGAACTGGTCGCGGAAGCGGATCATGTCGCGGAACTTCCAGGTCGTGTCCACGTGCAAAAGGGGGAACGGCAGGCGCCCCGGATAGAAGGCCTTCTGGGCCAGGTGGACCATCACCGACGAGTCCTTGCCGATGGAGTAGAGCATCACCGGGTGCTCAAACTCGGCGGCCACCTCGCGGATGATGTGAATGCTTTCGGCCTCCAGTTGCTGAAGATGGGTCAGGTGGTAGCTGTTCATGTCTTAGTGAGCCGCAAGGGCCCCGGCGGGTCCGGGGTCGGCAATTTTAGCCAGGACCGCCGGTACGGACACCTTGATTCCGAAAGAAAGATTAACCACCCAGATCACCAAGGGCACCAAGTGAAGAAAGAGGGGAGGTCAAGTTCCTCCAGATTCGGTCGTCCTCCCGTGTCTTCCCGCCTTCCTCATAGATGCTTCTTCCTCCACTCTTCCACCTTGGTGCTCTTGGTGGCCTTGCCCGCCATCGAATCCGCGCCAAGGGTGGCGGGCTTGGTGGTTCAACGCTCCTCTTCTTCGCGTCTTCGTGTCTTCGTGGCCCGCCACCGCTCAGACCGGGCCGATTCGATGGCGGGCAGGCGTTCGGGGTTCATGCCTTCACGACTCGGCCTGCCGATACCTTCACCTGGGCCAGGGCATTGCGGCTGTCCACGATCAGCCTGGCGTGGCGGGCGATCATTTCCCAGTTAAAGGCCCGGTGGTGCGTAGCCACCACCACGGCATCATACGAAGCCAGTTTCCGGGGGCTGAGCGCCACGCTCTTCATCTTGAGGTCGTGCCGCCGCATCTTGTGCGTTTCGGCCACGTGCGGGTCGCTGTAGTCCACCTTCGCTCCCAGCGTTTCGAGCTTCTCGATCAGCTCGAAGCTGGGGCTCTCGCGCACATCATCCACATCCGGCTTGTAGGCCAGCCCCAGCACCAGCACCTTGGCCCCCCGGGCGGCTTTGCCCTGCTGGTTTAAGGCCAGCACCGTGCGCTCCACCACGTAATCGGGCATGTGGTGGTTCACCTCCCCGGCCAGTTCAATGAAGCGCGTGGGCTGACCCACCTCGCGGGCCTTCCAGGTCAGGTAATAGGGGTCGATGGGGATGCAGTGGCCGCCCAGCCCCGGTCCGGGATAGAAGGCCTGGAAACCAAACGGCTTCGTGGCCGCGGCCGCGATCACCTCCCACACGTCGATGCCCATGGCCGCCAGTACCATCTTCATCTCGTTGACCAAAGCGATGTTCACCGAGCGATAGATGTTTTCCAGCAGCTTGGCCGCCTCGGCCACCTCGGCACTGGAGACGGGGATCACCTCTTTGATGGCCTGGCGGTACAGGGCCGTAGCCAGCTTGCCGCTGAAGGGGTCGATGCCGCCCACCAGCTTGGGGATGGTCTGGGTGGAAAAATCCTTGCGGCCCGGGTCTTCGCGCTCGGGGGAAAAGGCCAGGAAGAAATCCTTCCCGCAAGCCAGTCCGGCTTTCCCGTT
>JAJXSS010000098.1 GCA_021784455.1 Planctomycetota bacterium | reverse complement strand
TTTTGAACAACCGAAGCGATCTGATTTCCGCATCCGTGAAAATGGTGAGGGCGAACTCAGTGCCCTTCAGGATGTCGGCGATGGTGGGGGGTGCTGTGACTGCATCTGGCATGCTTGTGCGCCTGTAACTTCACGTTGATCCTGGAGTAGGTCCGCCGAAGACCGGTCCCCGGCGGTGCGGACCCACTTCGAGGGGGTAAGGTGTATTGTGCGCGGCGCGACTCTCGTACGCAAGGCCCTCGAAGCGAAGCCACGATCGGGCCCCATGCAGACCTGCGGGCTACTGCAATTCCCCACGGCAGGCACCAAAACGTGGTCGTCTCTGGCCGGCGTGGGCGTCCCCGGCGCTGGCACGCTTCCTGGGTTCAATTGGCCGACAGTTTCTTCAGGATATTTCGATAGACGTTCAGGAAATGATCTAAAGGGTCAAGCTGCCGGTAGAACGTCTCTGAATCAACCCCATCGATATCTCGGAGTTTGCAGCGTCGGCGCACCTCCTTAACGGTGCTCACGGGTACGGTGGCATTCATCCCGGCGCAGGCGATCTGGAATACCTTCTTACGCATTGGAACGACACGGCGACCGATACCCAACCATATATGCTGTACGACCTTCTCCGTCGTGTAAATATCAGCGTAATTCTGCTGCGGGTCGGCCAGTTCAAATTGGAAGCTAGCAAGGATCCTACGCAGGTCGCGCATACGTAACGGCCGGTCTCCCAGCCGGATTGACCGGCTGTTTTCCTTTAACCAAGCGGTGCACATCGCCATCTGGGCCGCATAATCTTCGGGGTTTACTCCAGGCGGAATCGGCGGCATGTGGCGGTAGGAGAGCCTGTGGAGACCGTGATCGGCCAGCGCGACTATGAACTCGTAAACGAGCCGGTGATCGATGCCTTCCCGGAAGATGTACCCATTGGCGTCAAGGTGGACCAGCAGGGAGACCAGCGCCGTTCTCTTGTTGCCGTTGTGGAACGGATGATTTGTGCAAAGCCCGTAGACGAGCGTCGCGGCGTTGGATATCGGGTCCGCGTAAATTAGATGGTTTTGCGCGCCGATGAGTTGCCGCGCGACGGCGGACTCCAATAGGCCCCCCGGGCGCTCTCCATGGGGCTCAATAGGGTCAGGCTGCTGCCGAAACATTTCCACAAGCGCAAGATGAATGTCCCGAACCTGCTGAATGGAGAGGATTTGAACGCCGTCGGAATTCGCCATGGGATGTAGGGGCCTTAATTGAACGCGTCAAAGCCGAATGCGCCGGGCGGATCCAGATATTGAGAGAGCGGTTAGACGATCGCTGAGCAGCGCAAGAATATATAAATACAGTAAGATTTTATTATCGTCGATTTGCTGCAAGAGGGCAAGATCACACCTTCGCGCAGTAGGCAGACTGGCCATTGGTGAGTCGGGTGGCTCGTTCGCTCCCTGGTTTTCCCCCTCCCCCTCTTCAAAAAAATCTTTTCCCTCTTCTCAAGTCTTGCTCCACCCGCGCCGAATTTACCTGTGCCGGGATGCCGGGGAAAGTGGCCAAGTTCCGGGGGTGGGCGAGTGGCCCAGTGGCCAAGTTTCCGGGGGTTCCGGGAGTAGCCCTTCTGATGTGACCCGGGGGCTGCTCCTGACAACTGAGGCTTTAGTTCCGCCGGTGAGGTTTCCTCGCGGCGTCGGTATTCTCCCGCGGATGTCTCCGCGGGCGCCCCCGGAAACCGGGCCGGCCTAAGTATCCGCTTCCTTGAGACCGCTGCGCTGGTCCCGGTTGCCTGTCGCGACCGGCCGGGAACCTCGCGCCGGCGCTTTCCGGGGGGCGGACCGGAAAGGAGCTGCCCCATGGCAGGCTTCATCCCTTCGAAAGAGGCGGAACTCGTGACCTGGTCCACCAACTTTGATGCCCAGATCAACAACGACCCGCCGGCCCTGGGCCTGACCGTGGTGCAGACGGGAGGCTACAGCACCCTGCACGCCGCCTTCGTCGCCGCGTTCCAGGCGTCGCAGGACCATTCCACCCGCACCCCGTCCTCCATCCTGGCCAAGAACGATGCCAAAGAGGCCCTGGTGGCCAACGCCCGGGCCCTGGCCCGCATCATCCAGGCCTGCCCCACCGTGACCGATCAGCAGCGGTCCGACCTGGGCCTGACCGTGCGTGATCCCGAGCCCACACCCGTGCCCGCCCCCGGAACCCTGCCGCTGGTCAGTGTGGTGGAAGTCCAGCACGGCAGCCATACCATCCGCCTGGCCGATATGGACAGCCCCAGCAGCCGCGCGAAACCGGCCGGGGTGGCCGGGGCCGAGGTGTTCGTGTTCATCGGGGATAACCCGCCGGCCGACATGACCACGTGCCAGCTTCGGCAACTGACCACGCGCAACCAGCTCGAGATCACCTACCAGCCGGAAGATTCGGGCAAGATGGCCTACATCGCCGCCCGCTGGTACAACCCCCGCGGCCAGGCCGGCCCGGCCAGCTTGACCATCAGCGAACGCATCGCGGCGTAGGAAGAAGGGTGTCGGGTGTAGGGTGGAGGGTGGAGGGTTCAGACCCGAAACCCGCCCCCGGAGTAGCCCCCGGAATCCTCGGAATCGCGCAACGCAGGCATGACAGAACTCCTGCATAAAAGCGCCCTCTCCTCGGTGACCAGCCGGGGAGGGGGTTTTTTCGTGGAGAATTCCGGGGGCGGGAGGAGAAAGGGGGAAAATAAGAAGTAAAAAGTAAAAAGCAGAAATGCCGGGCCCCAGGCACTCGAAGACGGCTCGCCCCCGGAACGGGCCTCGCTCTCCCGGGCCACTATTCCGGGGGCAGGGGCGGTCTATGTCTTCTTCCCCTCGGCAATCGAAAATCAAAAATCGAAAATCGAAAATTCCTCCCATCTGGTACTCTTTCCCGCGATGTCGCGCCTGATCCTGCCCATTGATGAACGCCGCGAGAAGCCCCTGTGGCTCAACTACAGCTTCATGCTCATGTGGGTGAACGTGGCGGCTTCGGGCTTTGGGGACCGGCTGATCGAGCTGGCGGCCATGCCCATGCTGGGCATCGAAGCCACCCACGCCCAGGCCGCCGCCATCCAGGCCCGCATCTATTTCTTCTTCTTCCTGCCCTGGCTGATCATCACCCCCCTGGGCGGGTGGCTGGCCGACACCCTGCCCCGCAAATTCATTCTCTTTGCCTGCGACCTGGGCCGGGCCCTGGTGCTGTTCTACGCCTTCACCCTGGTGCCCCGCGGCCTGCACGAGTCCGCCATTCCCCACGCGCGGGTATGGGAAGTCTATCTGGTGCTCATGGTCGTGGGGGCCCTGGCCGCCATCTTCTCCCCCGCCAAAAGCGCCACCGTGCCCCAGGTGGTGCCCCTTTCCCAGCTTCAGCCGGCCAACTCGATCATCCTGGGCATCGGCGTCATCGCCTCGCTGGTGAGCTTTGTCATCGGCGGGCCGCTCATCGACCACTACTCGGTCCGCGCCGCCATCCTGGCCGCCACCGTGGCCTATGGCACTTCCGGCTGGTTCTTCCTGCCCATGCGCCTGCACGGGCGGACCCCCGGAAGCGGGGCGGCCAATAACAAGCCACGGGGGCAATTCCACCGCATGATGCAGGCCGCCCATTACCTGCGCACGCACCGGCCGGCCCGGGATCTGGCCATCCTGGCCGTGGTGCTCTGGGCCGCGGCCAACGTCCTGGCTGTGGCCCTCTCGGCCCTGTGCAAGAACCGCTACGAAATCCCCGCCGACATCTACATGTCACACCTGGCCTGGATGATGGGGGCCACGGGGGCGGGCATGCTGGTGGGGGCCCTGGTGCTGGCCTGGATCAACGAGCGCCGCGAAACCGGCCTGGTCATCATGACCGCCATGCTGCCTGTGGGGGCGGGCATGGCGCTTTTGGCCTTCAACCGCTTCTACAGCCTGGGGCTGGTGCTGGGCTTTCTCGTGGGGGTGTTTGGCAACATGGCCATGATCGGTGTGGATGTGCTGATGCAGTCCATCACCCCCAACTTCATCCGCGGGCGGGTCTTCGGCCTGCGCGACATGATGGCCATGGTCTCGGCCGTGGTGGTCTATCTGATCGTCTGGCTCCTGCCCGATTCCGATGCCGTCATGATCCACGCCCTGTACGGCCTGGCCATCCTGACCCCCATCGTCGCCGCCATCGGCTATTACCGGGTGATTCTGCGGGGGCGCCAGCCCACGCGCCTGGCCAACCTCTTCCAGCGCATCGGGCGGCTGTACGCCCTGGTCTGGCACCGCCTGCGCTGGATCGGCAAGCACCATATCCCGGCCCACGGGCCGGTCATCCTGGCTTCCAACCACACCACGGCCGTGGATCCCCTCCTGATCCAGGCCTGCTCCCCGCGCCTGGTGCGCTGGGTCATGCTCACCAGCTTCCGCTTCTCGGTGCTGGATGTCCTGTGGCGCACCATCCGGCCCATCGCCCTGCACGAGGGCCAGGCCAACCTACCCCAGCTCCGCCAGATGCTGCGCGGCCTTCAGGCCGGGGAGATCATGGGCATCTTCCCCGAGGGCCAGCTCCAGCGCAACCACCGCGAACTGCAGCCCTTTGCCCCCGGGGTGGCCATGCTGGCCCAGCGCTCGGGGGCTTTGATCGTTCCGGTCTGGATCGAAGGCACCCCCCGCAAATACCACATCCTGTGGCATTTCCTGACGGCCAGCCGGTCCACCATCGTGTTTGGCCAGCCGTTTAAGCCCGCCCCCGGAGCTTCGCACCAAGAAGTGATGGACGACCTCAAAAAACGCATGCTGGAACTGCGCGATGGTCTGGCGGCGGCCAATCAGGAAACCCCCTCAGCCTTCCTGGCGGAAACCTCTTCATGAAAAACCTGCCCCCCCGACACCCCCTGCGCCAGGCCCGCTGGTACTGGCCCCAGTCGCTGATGTACCTGTACAACCACTTCGCCCAGTTCCGGCGCGATTTCGAGCTGTCCAAGGTGCCCGCGGCCGCGCCCTTCTTCATCACGGCCGACAAGGAGTACCGGCTGTGGGTCAACGGGCGCTATGTCTGCCGCGGCCCGGCCCGGGGCTACCAGGCGCACTGGCCGTACGATGAAGTGGACCTGGCCCCCTTTCTCCAGCCCGGGCACAACTGGCTGGCCGTCGAAGCTTACAACCCGGGGATCAGCACCTTCCAGTACCTGCACGCCGGCCGGGCCGGCCTGCTCTGTGCCCCCCCCGGAAGGGCCCCCGGAAATAAGCAATGGGCCGCGGCTTGGGAGAAGGCCCCCTGGCAGATGCGGCGCTCCCCCGCCCACCGCACCCAGACGGCCCGCTATTCCCTCCAACTCGACTTTCAGGAGCACGTGGATCTGGCCGCGGATGACCGCTCCTGGATCTACGCTGCCCAACCTCCGGAAAACTGGAACCCCAACTATTATCCCGAAGGTTCCCAGCAGTTCCTCGATTTCCCCTTCGGCCAGTGGCCCTATGACACGGTGGAAGCACGCGGAATTCCCCTGCTGCGCGAGACGCGGGTGACCCCGCAGCAGGTGACCTGCCACGCGTTTGGCCCCTGTGCGGCTGATTACGCGAGCTGGGAGAATGTGTCCTGGGGCTGGTATGAGGAAATGAAGCAGGTGACCACCTGGCAGCCGGGGACCGAGGTGCCCGCCAAGGTGGAAGACGGGGCCCTGGTGGTGGAAGTGGCTCCGGCCGGGGGTTCCGGGGGCGGGGGCGGGGGCGGGGGCTGGCACGCCGTCACGATCGACCTGGGCCAAATGATCGTGGGCCACCTGGAGATCCAGGCCCAGGGCGCTTGCGGGGGCGAGATCGTGGATTTCCAGCACTACCAGTGCCTGCGCGATGGCATTCCGCGGATGCTCAAGCCGGGCGAAGGCTGCGCGGTGGCCATGGCCAACCGCCTGCAACTGGCCCCGGGAAGTTGCCGGCACGAGTTCTTCCATCCGCTGGGCTTCCGCCACGTCACTTTGATCGTGCGTGAGGCCTCCCGGCCGATCACCTTGCGCCTCCAGGCCCGCAGCATCGGCTACCCCTTCACCATGACCGGCCAGTTCGACTCCTCCGATGCGACACTCAACGGCATTCACACCGCCTGCCGCCGCACCCAGCAGCTTTGTGCCCTGGATGCCTATGTCGATACCCCCTGGCGCGAGCAGGCCCAGTGGTGGGGCGATGCCCGCGTGCAGGCGGCCAACACCTTTCACCTGGATGGTGACCCCCGGCTCTTGGCGCGGGGCATTCGCTCCCTTGCCGGGCAGACCACTTCGTTTGGTCTGACTTTCGGCCACGCCCCGACCGTGGCCGGCTCGTGCATCCTGCCCGATTTCGCCCTGACCTGGATCCTCACCAACTGGGACTATTACTGGCAGACGGGCGATACCACCCTGGCCCGCCAGATGTGGCCCACCATGAAACGGGTTCTGGGGTACTTTCGCACCCGCGAAGCCCGCGGATTGTACGGCCTGTTGCGCCACGACCGCCGCTACTGGTACTTCGGCGACTGGGCCCAACTGTGCAAGGATGAAATCCCCACCTTCCTGAACCTGTGGTACCTGGTCACCCTGGACCGGCTTATCCCCCTGCTCACCGCGGCGGGCAAGCCCAGCGAGGCCGCCCATCTGGAGGCCGAGCGCCGCGGTCACACCGAACTGGTCTTGAAACACCTGTTCGACCCCGGCCAGCAGCTTTTTATCGCCGGCCTGAACGCCCAGGGCCAGCCGGTCGAGCAGCCGGCCGTGCACGAACAGACGCTTGCCCTGCTGCTCAACCTGTGCCCGCAGGCCCACGAGACGATGATCCACCAGCGTCTCTTACCCTACCTGGCCGATCAGGATCTTCCGGGGGCCCGCCCGTCGGCGTTCTGGAGCACCTATGTGCTTGAGGAGATGGGCCGGCGCGGCTACGGGGCCCAGGGGGTGGATTTTATCCGCCGGCACTGGCAGCCCATGCTCTCCACCGGCACCACCTGGGAGGGGTTTGACTGGAACGAGGAACACGGCTGGTCCTGCTCGCATGCCTGGACGGCCCACCCCTCGTACCACCTGGTCCAGATCCTGGGCGGCATCCGCCAGACGGGAGTGGCCTGGAGCACGATTTCCTTCGCACCCCAGTTCCTGCCCGGCCTGGAGCGTGTGCATTGCCGCGTGCCATCCCCCAAAGGCCCCATCGAAGTGCAATGGCAGCGCGAGGGCGCCGGCATCCGTGGCATCCTGGCCCTGCCGGAAGGGGTCAGTGCCCGGCCGGAATTGCCCGGGCAGGCGGCCCAAACCTGGGCCCCTGGAACGCACGCTTTTGCCTGCACCCTTTGACCGCAGCCAGCAGCCCCCGGGCCACAGCCCCCCTGCCGGCGCAAGGCCGGCCGATGCAGACCGGGACGATGATTTCCCGCCCCATGGTTCCGCATGCTTCCGCACTTGCGGACCGTGGCCCCAACCGTCAAACTACCTCCCAGCCGTTCCCTGCCAATCCGCACCCTTATCGGGAATTCATACCATGGCACGACCTGTCACCCTCTTCACCGGACAATGGGCCGACCTGCCCCTGGAAACGCTGGCCAGGAAGGCCAAAGGCTTCGGCTACGATGGCCTGGAACTGGCCTGCTGGGGCGACCACTTCGAGGTGGACAAGGCACTCAAGGACAAGGGCTACGTCAAGAAAAAGTGGGCCCTCTTGAAAGACCACAAGCTGGAATGCTTCGCCATCTCAGCCCATCTGGTGGGGCAGGCCATCTGCGACAACATTGATGAGCGGCACAAGTCCATTCTGCCCCCGGAAGTGTGGGGAGATGGTGAGCCCGAGGGCGTGCGGCAGCGGGCCGCGGCCCGCATGATCGAAACGGCCCAGGCCTGCCGGCTCTTCATGAATGCCCGGCCCGGGGCGGATAAGAAGAAGGCAGCCGTGGTCAACGGCTTCACCGGCTCCTCGGTGTGGCATTCCATCTACGCCTTCCCCCCGACCAGCCAGGACTACTGGCAGAAGGGCTTTGATGACTTCGGCCGGCGCTTCAAGCCCATCCTCAAGGCGTTTGATGAGGCCAATGTGAACTTCGGCCTGGAAGTGCACCCCACCGAGATCGCTTTCGACATCGCCTCGGCCGCCCGGGCCATCGAGGCCGTCCAGGGCCACAAACGCTTTGGCTTCAATTTCGACCCCTCACACCTGGGCTACCAGGGTGTGGACTACGTCAAGTTCATCCGCAGCTTCGCCGACCGCATCTTCCACGTGCACATGAAGGATGCCTGGTGGGGCCACGGGGACGGTTCGGTGGGCGTGTTCGGCGGCCACACCAGCTTCGCCGATCCTCGCCGCTACTGGGACTTCCGCTCCCTGGGCCACGGCGACATCAATTTCGAGGAAATCATCGTGGCCCTCAACGATGTGGGCTACCAGGGGCCCCTCTCGGTGGAATGGGAAGACTCCCGCATGGACCGCGAGCACGGCGCCACCGAAGCGGCGGCCTTCGTCAAGAAGGTGGACTTCAAGCCCTCGGCCATGGCGTTTGATGCCCAGTTCGACCGCTGACCTTCACCTAACGCAAAGAGCGGCCTGAGCGGTACAGCGCGGCATACCCCTCCATGGCCCGTGCCAAGGCCTCTTGACCGGCACGTCGGGCCACCGCCCCCGCCTTTTCCGCGGCGCGCGCGGCTTCGGGGAAACGCCCGGCTGAGGCGTACGCCTGAGCCAGGATGGCCAGGCAAGAGGCATCCCGATCCTGCGTGCTCCGGCACGCCTCCTGGGCCAGGCGGATCGCCCGCGGCGGGTCGCCCCCTTGCCCCGGACTAAGCGTCGCCAGCAGCAGAGCCAGGTTCTTCTGAACCGCCGTGTAGCCGGGGCTGAGCCGCAAGGCCTCCTGGTACTGCTGAATGGCCTCCCGGGTTTGACCCGCGGCGGTCAGAGCCAGAGCCAGGTTGTAATGGGCCCTGGGATAGTCCGGTTCCAACCGCAAAGCCGCCTGGTATTCCTGAATGGCCTCAGACACCTGGCCGATGCTCAACAGGGCGTTACCCAGGTTGTTGTGGGCCTCGGGATAATCGGGCTTCAGCCGCAGGGCCTCGTGATATTCCTCGAGCGCCTGCGGCATCCGGCCCATCTGCTCCAGAGCCACCGCCAGGTTGTTGTGGGCCTGGGCGTAGTCGGGTTTGAGCTGCAGGGCCTCGTGATATTCCTCAAGGGCCTGCGGGAATCTCCCGATCTGGGCCAGGGCCGCTCCCAGTGTGTTATGGGCCCGCGCGTTATCCGGGCGCCGCTGGACAGTGTCTTGCCACAAGCGCACGCTGGACTGGTAAACCGCATTTCTGCGGACGGTCGCGGCCCCCAGGGCTATGGCCGCCAATACTCCCACCACCACCGGCGGCACCCAGAACCGCCCACCTGACCAGCCCGTGCGGCGCATGAAGCATTGCCACAGGCCGAATCCCCCCACCACCACCAGCGCCACCACCGCCGCCAGTGGCAGGTACATGCGGTGTTCACCAATCGGCTGGGTGGCCAGGGGTATCAAGCTGGAGCTGGGAGCCAGAATCAGAAAAAACACCGCCCCTGCAAATCCCGCCGGGGCCAGACGCCAGACCAGGACGCCCGTGGCCACCAGCAGACCCACCAGCACCACCGCCTGCGGCCAGACCGCGCTGAAATGATGCTGCAGGGCGGTGCCGTAATCGAAGATCAGGGGATAGGGCCAGAAACTCAGGGCAAGAAAATGGATGAGGGCCCAGACCTGCGTCAGGTCAAAATCCCACAGGTTGGCGGCCTGCCAGCCCACGGTTCCCGAACGATTGCCGGTGCTCAGGGCCAGCCACGCCAGCAGACCCCAGGTCCCCGCCACAGCCAGGTGCAACCCCCAACGCCGTCGCCACAGACTCCGGAAACTGTCGCTGAGGAACCCCCGGTCGTAGAGCAGCACCAGGAGGGGGGCGGCGGCCATGGACTCCTTGCTGCCCATGCCCAGCAGGCACGAGACTACGGCCAGGCTCCCCCAGCGCCAGGGGCGGGGCGACTGGGCCGCCCGGATGACCCCGTACAGGGTGCCCAGGAAGAACAGGGCCACCAGGGCCTCGCCCCGCTGGCTGAGGTAATCCACGGCCGCCGTGGCCAGAGGATGCACCAGCCACAACAGGGCCGTCGCCAGGGCCAGCGGGGTGGCCGCCGCTCCGAAACGCCCACGTAAGCGGGCCGAAAGCAGGGTGCGCCGCACCACGCCCAAGAGCAGCAGCCCCGTCAGCAGATGGATCACCACGTTCGTGGCGTGATAACACCACACCTGGAAAGGATCCCCCGTCCAGACCTGGGCCAGCAGGTAATTGATGGCGAATGTCAGATTGAGCACTGGCCGGCCGCTGACCGCCGTACCGCCACCCGGCGGGTGCAGAACCTTCAGGAATTCGCCGGGCGGCCACAAATGCCGAATGGATGCATTGCCGGTGATGCTCAGGGCATCATCCATCACCAGCGGGCCGCGGTAACTGTTGGCGTACACCGCCAGACCCGCCAGCACCAGCACAGCCGCGGCCAGCAGTGTCCAACGTTCCCCAAGCCCGGCCGCAAGCGGCGGATCGGCTGCACCGCGGATGGGACTGGTCCGGGATTCGGCCATGAAGGGCTCCTGGCGCTCGCAAACCGCCACGCGTGATTTCATCCCGGATGCCCTGCACGGCCTGTTACCGGCGACGGCCACCTGCGCTTGGGGGAAAAGGCTACCCCTGCACGCGGATTCTCCCGGCTGGCCCGGTGGTGCGCATTGGCAGATGGCACCGGCATCTGTCCATCTTACCCGCTCCCGGTGGTGCCGCCCCCTTCTCAGCGCCGCTGCAGCACGTACAGCATCCCCGCCACCGGCACCGTGGCCTCCAGGCGGATCATCGCTTGCTCCTCGCAACACACATCAAACGCCGGCTGGGCCGCCTGGTAAACGTACGCCCGGGTGTGGGCAAAGCGGCCGGATCTGAGCACCTGATACTTCGGGCCGTCGCTGCGCTCCACGCTCACCGCCAACAGGCCCCCGGGCTGGAGGGCCCGGGCCGCACCGGCAAACAGCGGCTGCAAATCCCCGAAGTAGATCAGCACGTCCGCCGCCACCATCAGATCAAAACGCCCCGCCGCCCGCGCCAGGTAATCCATCAGCTCCGCACACACCAGGTCGTCGTACGTCCCCCGCGACCGGGCCCTCTCCAGCATCCGCGGGGACAGATC
>JAJXSS010000097.1 GCA_021784455.1 Planctomycetota bacterium | reverse complement strand
AAGGCACGCTTCGCCGGCGGGGACAAGGAAGCGCTGGTCCGTCAGGTGCTCGAGCAGGTGCCGGTGCCGCGCTAATTCGGGTTGGGCGTGTTGGCCGCCGTCAGGGCCAGCAGGGCCGGCACCCCGGCGTGGTCCGGGCCGGCCACCAGGTCCACCGTCGTGATCGCCACGTTCGGCCGGGGGTTCGTCCATTGCTGGCTGTACGCCACGGCGATCTTCTGGTCGTCGTACGGCGCCGACCACGCCACCTGGGCGCCCGGCACGGGCTGAGGCTGTCCCTGCTGGATGTAATTGGCCACGGATTGCTCGGCCCGGATGGGCACCTCTGCCGTCTGGCCATCCGCATAGTGCACCACGTACCGACCGACTTCACCGAAGGTCCCTGCCTTCTTCTCCTGCTGGGTGCGCGGCCGGTCGATCCGCGCGGCCTGCAGGAAGAACAGGGCATCCGCCTTGCGGTTGACCGCAATGCCCTTGACCGCATCGGGCAGGTGGCCGGGAATCCGTGGCCCCCCCAGCATCACCGCCGTGGGCACCGGGCTGGTGGCGAACTGGTACACATCGTAAGCCACCCCCGCGAAGGTCTGCCGGCCCACCGGCAGGTCCTTGAAGGTGTGCCGGGCATCGCCGAACCAACCCTGTTCGTCGCGGAACTGATTGGCCACCTGGGACAGGTCGATGGGCGTGTACTGCAGATTTGCCCCGGCAATAACCATCTTGGCCCCCTTGAAGGGCGCATCCAGGTTGCGCAGGATGGTGGCCAGCATCTTCTGCTTGCGCTGGACGTTGAGCGCCGAATCATCCGTGGCCTGGTAATTCACGTTGCACAGGATGATGCCGCCCTGGCCGCGCGGATATTCCACCAGGGCCCCAATATTGAGCATGGGCTTGACACGCTGCTCGAAGTCCGCCGGCCGTTGGGCGTTAATCCAGATGTTGTCGATGCCGTAGTTCTGGGGTTTGCCCGGCCTGGGCTCGTAGGCCGCCAGTTCCAGCGTCATCTTTGTGGCCGGGCGCGGTGGGTTGATGGTCAGGGTCTGCGGATCCCCTGACACCTTCAGGGGGAAGCTCAGCAGATTCTTGCGGTCCCCGTCGAAGATCACATTGAGCTTCGTTGTAGCCAGGTAGTTCAGGTTCTGCTGGTAGACAATGCTGGTGATCGTCTGAGCTTTGGGCCAGCTCAGGTGGATGTCGTAGGGGGCCCCGTCCGGGTGCACCGGGAAGTTGATAACCAAAGGCCAGCCGTCGGCGCTGGTAAAGCCGTTGGTCGCGTTGCCCCAGTGGGCGAAATCACTGGTGGCAAAGGGGGCGATATCCTGGAGGTCCACCACGTAGGTAAACTCATTGGGCAGGGTGTAATTGCCCTGAGTCCAGGGGAAGATGCGTTTGGATGAATACAGCGCGACGTCGGCGGAGGTCAAGCCCGCCGTCAGCGGGTTGCGCGGCACGGCCAGCAGCACACGCTCGATGGCCATGGGGCCGTCTTTGGTCAGCGTCGGCCGGGTCGAGCCGAAGGGGCGGATCATGTGGTCCACCCCCACGATGCGGTCGTAGCTTGGCAGCCCCGGAGGCGTCAGCCCGTTGAACACGATCCAGCCGCCGGCAACGGTGAACTGCTGCACGGCTTCCAAATGGTCCGCCAGGACCTTGAGGTGCTCGGGCGTGGCACTCATGACCACCACGGAACCGGACGCCTTGATCGCCGCCAGCGGATCGGGCGCGACCGACGCTTGCAGGCCCATGCCTTGGAGCGCATGCTCCAGGGGTGGGTCATCCTGGGCCACGACCACCGCCGGCCGCACCACCGCCTTGTAGCTGGCGGCGTAGTCGATCAGGTTCCACAGCAGCTTCTGAGCGGCGGGTTCGGAGTCCAGTTTCTGGCCCACCAGAAGCTGCGACAGCAGCATCACGCCCTGACCCGCCGGCACCTCCACCAAGGCGCTGTCCTTGAGGCTCTGATCGCACTCAAGGAGCGAGCGTGCTCCGCTGGTGGGTTTGATGTAGGCATTGCGGTACAGGATCTGGTCATCCCCCCAGGTGAAGAAGTTGGCGCTCCTAAGCCCGGCGAACACGGGCAGGGAAGGGTCTTCCACAAATCCCACCCGGCCTTCGTTGTTGGCCGCTTCGATGGCCGCCGGCAGCGCCTGGTACTTCAGCGGGTTCTTCTGCTCCAGGACGATCACCGCCCGGCCGCCCGCAGCGTAGGCCGACAGGGCGCTGGAAGTGGCCTGACTCTCGCTGAGCATGTCGGGCCCGATGATGAGCACCCGCCCGTCCGCAGGCAGTTTGTCCAGCGCAGCCACGGGTGTGAACGCGATGCCCCGGCTGCGCAAGAACTGGGCCACCTGGCCGTGCGTGTCATACAGCAGGCAGGCGCCGGCCTTCAGCCCCGCCAGGCCCGCGGGATGCTGCGCGGGGTTGGTGTTGAAAATCGTCACCGCCTTGGTATCCCGCCAGACCTCCTTGCCAGCGACGCTCAGCCTCAGCACCAGTTCGCCCCGGGCCTCGTCCGCCACGGGGGGCACGGGAATGCTCACATCCAGGATCTTGCGACCCCCCGGGGCGATGTCGTACGACACCGGCTCCCCGTGTACGGCCGGCTGGCCGTTCACGTTCAAAACCCACGAAAAAGTAATGGGGCTGGCATCGTGGGTGTCGTTGAAGATGCCCACCGTCCGCTGCACCGTGGCCCCCGCGGTGAAATTCCAGTCCCACTGCTTGACCAGCGCCACGCGCGGGGCAAAGTAGTGATACTCCGACTGATCGGTGTCATCCTGGGCCTTCCAGAACTGCCATGCCCCGTACTGGGCCCAGCGGTAACCCTGCTGGGCCATGCGGATCAGCAGGCCGGCCGCCGGCAGCAGCCCCTGCTTGCCGGTGAACGCGGCGTCCCCGCCGAAGGTGGAAAACTCGGGATGATTGCCCGTGATGTAGAGATCTTCGCCCAGGAAGCGCGGGCGCTTCTGGTCCCACACCCAGCGGCCCCGGCCGCCCCCGGTCGGGTTGGCCTCGTAAGCCAGGGCCGGCCACTGAGTCCAGTTGCCGGCCACGTAGTGATTGCCGCACACGGGCAGGGACTGGTCCTTGCACGCCGCGCCGCCATCGGACATCACCGGCCGGGTGGGATCGGCCGCCATTACCGCGTCGGCCGTCCTGGTTTCCTGAGCCTCGAACTGGTCCATCAGACGCCCGTACAGGTTGAGGCAGTTGATGTAGAGCCATTCGTTCTCAATGGACCAGATCATGATCGAAGGATGATTGCGCTCGCCCTTAACCTGGGCGACCATCTGGTCGCGCCAATTGTTAAGGAGCTGCATCTTGATCTCGCTGTGATAGAGCTTCCTCAGGGCCGGGTCCTGCTCGATCGCCATGTATCCGATCATCTCACCGTCGAGCATGCCCGACCGCCGCACCACCACCCCGTTCCGGTCGAAAAAGTCCAGGGCCTGGTCGGGCGTCAGGCCCATCCAGCTTGTCCCCCAGAAGCGCATCATCTTCTCGTGTTTCGCCCGGTAGAACTTCAGCCACGCCTGCGGCGACGACTCGGTGAAACAGTCGGCCCAGCCGTGCCAGACCACGCCGTTGAGCTTGAAATCGTGCCCCTGCCACGACCACTGCCGGAAGCCGAAAGTCGTGGTGCTGATATCCTCCGGCTGGCCGCCCACCTGGATCGTGGTACGCAGGGTGTAAAGCGTCGGCGAGTCGGGCCACCAGAGCTTGGCGTCCGTCCACGGCCCACCCACCGTCACCGTCCGGCGCTGACCCGGGGCCAGTTCGAACGGCTGGCCGGCAAACGTGTGGGCCACCTGCCCGGAGGCGTCCACGGCCTGGCAGACTACCTCGCCGCGGGTCGCCGCCGACGTCGTGTTCTGCAGCGTCACCTCCGCATCCAGCCGGTGCTCGGCCACCGATGGACGCACGAATACATCATCGGCCAGCACGGCCCCGGCCACGGTCAGTACCGGTGTGGCCAGAATGCCCGACTGCGGCGCGTGCCAGATCGGATACGCCAGATCCTGGAACCCCTGGCCGAAGAACCTCACCGGAAGATTGAATCGGCGGCGCAACTGCATCGGGTTGTCGGGGCTCGTGGCGTATCCATACCACGCATCCCGGATGCCCACCCAGACCTCGTTCACCTGGCCGGGCTTGATGCCCGGCGTCAAATCGATGTCGAACCGGGCAAAGGGGTTCTTGTTGAAGCCGCACAGCTTGCCGTTGACGTACACCGTGGTGTTCAGGTTGTTCTGCGGGAAGGTGATGTGGAAGCTCTTGCCGGCATCGGCCGCCGGCACGTCGATGCGGGCCCGGTACCAGAGCCGGTGGGCAAACAGCAGGTCCGGCCGGGCCTGGTTGCGGTCCGAGGGCACCGCGATGCCCGTCCAGAGGTACTGCCCGGCCGCCTTGGGCTGTTCCATCGGCACGGCGATGTCAAATGGGGGAAGCTCTTCGTCCGCCCGGGCGATCTGCCACGGTCCATCGAGATTGACTTCGGCCCGCTGGGCCCCCTGGGACACCGGCGCCGCAAACACCTTGGCGGCCGCGGCCTGGTCGATGGCCGCCCCCCGCACCTGGCCGGGTCGGTAACAGGAGTTGGGGTGAAACACCCCCGGCCGGGCCAGCACCAGGGCATCACTGGCGTACAGGAGGCGCTCGAACTGCCCCTTGGCGTTGCGCGGGCGCGGCACACGAATGGTCAAGGTGTGATCGCCCGCGGTCAACTCCGGCGTCCCGACCTTGAGCCAGGCCACCTCGCACCACACGTCCAGTTCCATCAGGTCCGTAGTCAGGTCGCTGGGTTTGACCTCGTGCCACGGGCCATCATCCATGCGCCACGCAAAGGGCGAACGCGCGAACTCGTAGCCGATGCGGTCCCATAGCTCCCATGTCCCCGGCGCCGGCACGTGCAGGCGGTAGCCCAGCGTGACGCCCTCTTGGGGAAGCTGCGCTACCCGCTGCGGCGGCAGCACGATGTTGAGCCATTGGCCTTGGGATAGGAAATCGTCATGGCTGGTCCCGGCCGGCGTCACCGGGATGCTGCTGGTGCTGGGCTTTTCCCCCTCCAGCCAGAGGTAATCCTGGCCTTCCACCTGGCCCCGGGCCGGGGCTTCCGTGGCGATCAGCATGCCGGCCATCAGCAGTCCCAGGACACACCACAACGTCGTGCGCTGCATGGAGAGTTTCCTCGGTGGGGGAGTAAGGCCCGGGCGGGCCATCAGGGGGGGGCGGCTTGCCGCCGGCCCCTGGAGCGGACCCGAGCTTGCTTGCGACTATACCGCGGGCCCGCGTCGTATGTGTTTACGAATGCGGCATTTTCGTATAAATTCACGCCATGACTGACGGCACCCTGCGGCCCCCGCGCCTCAGGCACATCGACATTGTTCTGCCTCCCTCGGCGGTGGCCGTGGACATCCTCCGCGGCGTGGCCCTCTACGCCCGTCAGCGCGGCGACTGGCGCCTGACCAGCCATGCCTGGGGCCGCCCGCACCTCTGGTCTGACCTGCGCTACAACCACGCCGATGGCCTGATCGCCCACATTCATACGCGCAGCGAGCAGGCCGCCCTGATGCAGTTGCGCCGCCCGATCGTGCAGATCCTGGACGATGCCCCCAGCCGCCGACTGCCGGCCGTGGTGCACGATGAAGCCACCATCGGCCGCCTGGGCGCCGAGCACTTCCTGGAGCGCGGCTTCACTCATTTCGCTTTTGCCGGGGTTGACTTCGGCTGGAGCCGGGCCCGCGAACGTGCCTTCGTGGAGCACCTGGCTGCACGCGGGCGGCCTTGCGTCTGCCTCCATCCGCACCGCCGCCCCGGGGAGCGCCTGACCTGGGTCGAGGCCATCCGGCCGGCCCGGCTGGCCCGCTGGCTCGCCCGTCTGCCCCGGCCCGTCGCCATCATGGCCTGCAATGACGATGTGGCCCGCCACATTGCGGATTCCTGCACCCGCGTGGGCCGGCGCGTCCCCGACGATGTCGCCGTGCTGGGGGTCGACAATAATGAACTCCAAAGTGCCTTCATCGTGCCCACGCTGTCCACCATCGCCACCGATTTGCAGCAACTGGGCCGGGCGGCCGCCGCGCTACTGGACCGGTTGATACTGGGCCGGCCCGAGGGACCGCAGCGTATCGTCGTGCCGCCGCGGGAATTGGTCGTGCGCCAGTCCACGGATGTGCTGGCCCTCAGTGATCCTCTGGTGGCCCGGGCCGTGGCTCTCATCCGGGCCCACGCCGATCAGGGCATTGACGTGCGCGATGTGCTGGCCCAAATCCCCCTGTCCCGCCGCGCCCTGGAACGCGGCTTGCGGGTCGCCCTGGGCTGCGCCCCGGCCCAGGAGATCCGCCGGGTGCGCCTGGCCAAAGCCCGTCACCTGCTCGCCACCACCGACCTCTCCACCCAGGAAATCGCCGCCCGCTGCGGGTTTGCCTACCGCACCTACCTGTGCCTGGCCTTTAAGAAGGCCTTCGGGCTTTCGCCGCGGGCCTGTCGCCGGCTGGACCAGTCCTCCGCCCACGAGGGCCATCCGGCACTGGCCCCTCCGCGGCCCCGCACCGTATCAGCCCCGGCGGCCGTTCCCCGGCGCCGCAAGCACCCCCGGGGGTAACTGGGTCTGAACCTGGAGCGTCCCCTCCACCTGCCGCTGCCAGCGCACCTCGACCGGGCCCAGGGGATGGGGAAACCGGCCCTGCGCCGCGCCGATGGCCCCCACCCGCGGATCGATCACCAGACGATTGGGATGGCCCGGCTCTGCCTCACGCACGCCCAGCACATACCGGCTCAAGTATTCCAGCGCCGCGGTGGACCAGGAATGGCACAGACTGCCCCGCTCCTGAACCCCGCGGTGCAGACACTCCCAGAACGTCCAGGCGCCCCGCCGATGCATGGGGGTCATGTGGGACTCAATCAGGCGTTCCGCCAGGTCGAACCGTTCGATTCGGACCAGGGCATCCAGAGCGAACTTAAGGTAGTAGAGTTCCGCGAAATCGTGCGCGGCCGCCCCGCCCGCCGCTAGCGCAGCATTGCCCTCCAGACGCTCCACCACGTATCGCCGCAGCTCCGGCTCCTGCCGGGCATCGGCCAGGCCAAAGGCCAGGGCCAGGATGTTCACGTGCAGGATCGGCTGCTCCACCGGCCGCCCCTCGTGCGTGCCCCCCGCAAACCGGCCCGCCGCGTTCAGCCACAGGCGGGTCCGAAACGCCTGGGCCACCGCCGCGGCCTGCTGCCGGCAGGTGCGGGCCGCCCCGCCCCGCCCCGTGAGGTCGTATAACTCGGCCGCACACTCCAGCGCCCGGTAGCGCAGGGCATTGAGTACCCCGTTCTCATCGTAGCGCCGCGCTTCGACCACCACTCCCCAGTCGATGAACAGGCGGTTTTCTTCGCTGGCGTCCCACAAGATCGAGTGCCGCCATTTCACCCAGGTGGCGCTTGCCAGCAGGCGATCCACCGCGCCCAGGCAGGCCTGCACTGTCTCCACATCGCCGGTTCGCGCCCAGTAGTCGCGCAGCCACAGCACGTAGATCAGCGTGAAATCCCCATGCGGCTTGCGCAGCCAGGCCGGCACCACACCCGGAAGCTGGCCATCCTCGCGCTGCCCCTGGGCAAACAGCTTCAGGCTCCGCCGCACGGCGCTATGGTCGGCCGACAGGGTCAGCAGCACCAGGGACTGCACGTAACCGTCCCCCAGGTAGGTGCCGCGCTCGCGCCAGGGCGAATCGCAGAAGGTGTCCTCCAGGCTGGCCTGGATGGTCTCGACCCCGTGCTGCCAGACCCAGTTGAACAGGTCGCTGACGCAGGAAAATGCCCCGTCACAGGCCGGCACGCTGCGGGCATCGCGCACCCCCACAGCGTGCAGCGTCACCGCCGCGCCCGTGGCCCGCGGTGCCCGCAACGTCAGTTGTACATACCGGCCGCCGCGTGGGTGAAACGTCTCCACCACCTGCCGGCCTCCGCCCCAGATGAAGCGGTCGGCGGATTCGATGAACGGGTTGCAGGCAAACAGCGCCAGGCCGCCATCACCGCGCAGCCGTTCATCGTAGGCCACGTCCAGGAGTGTGCCGGCAGGGGCCTCCAGGTCGATGACCAGGTGCCCCAGGTACTCGCCCCCCGCATCCAGCACCACCGTCCAGCCGGCCCCCGGCGCCGCCTGCCAGGGCAGCCCCGGCCGGTCCACCGTCCGGCTCTCATCCGCCCGGTCCCAGCTCATCATCCGGGCCGGACAAGGGGGCGGGGCCGCGCGCCCCACCAACTGCCACGCCCCATCCTCCAGGTCCAGATCCGCTGCCACCCGCGGCGCCGCTTCGGCCCAGCGCCTCCCGGCCGCGATCTGGCCCGGGACCAGGAAGCGCAGCTCATAAGGGTCGGCCAAGTCCGGCCGCGAACAGGCGGTTAGCCCCGCATGCGCGGGCAGCCCGAGGAGCAGCGGATAGGTCTGGCCAAGCTGGCCGGGTTCTCCGCACAACAGGTTCCAGCCCTGCTTCAGATCCGCGGCCGCCTCCTGCCGATTGCCGCGTGTGGGATCATCTTTTCCGGCCAGGACCACGCCATTAAGAAAATGGGGCCCCCAGTGCAGCCCCAGCCGCACCGTCTGGGCCACCGGGCTGTGCAGGAATGTCGCGTACCGAAAGCAGGGGGGCGGTTCTCCCGCCTTGGATGCGCCGGGCTCGCTGCGATGGACGCTCATCAGCCCGATCCGCCGCTCGTCCTGGACCAGCGGCCGGGCATACAGGCCCCCCAGCCGCAGCATGGCCCCCGAGGGCATCGGCAGCGACCGCCCCTCCAGGGCGACGGTGTCTGCCAGCGTGACCACCGGCTCCCAGCCCGTCTCTTTCTCCAGGGCCGCTTGCCGGGCGGCCACATCCAGCACTTCCACAGGACCGATGGCAAAGCTGAATGCCGGGGCCCGGTCGTCCCACGCCTTCAGCCGCTTGACCCGCCACGGGCCGGGGGTTCCCAGATCCACCGCGGCCCTCAGCGAGCAGGCGCGGCCCCAGGCGATGAACCGGCCGTGGTCGCCGGGCATGCTCTGGAAGTTGTTGGCATGAATCGCGCAGACTTCCACCAGCAGATGATTGGCCCCCGGCCGCAGCCGCGGCCCCAGGTCGTAGCTGTCGAACTCCTCGTGCCCGGGTACAAAACGCCCCGGTCCGTGGCCGATGATCTGGCCGTTCACGGACAGACGATAGCGTGTGGCGGCAAACAGATTCAGCGCCGCTGTCTGGACCTGGCCCGCCAGTTCGAAATCACGGCGCAACGCTACCCATTCCACCAGCGGCAGGCCCGCCGCCGTGCCACCCGCCCAAACATATCGAGCCGTGCGATGCCAATCAGGGGATGCCATCAAAACCTCTCCCGCGGTCATGCGTGTTCCTGCCACTGCGGCCACCATGGTAATGAGTTGCCCGCGCTGCGGCGGCAGCTCGGCGTGAGCCTGTCCCCGCGATTCCAGTTAGAATCTCCAGCACGATTCCTGACGTAAAGCTGCCGCCCGGCCTGGAGCGGCCGCTGGCTCCCCCACGGAGGTCTTGCATGGACCTGTTCCCGCGTACGGAAATCGGCGGTGTGTCGGTCCCGCGTCTCATCTGCGGCACCAACTGGTTCCTGGGCTACTCCCACCAGACCCGCAGCCGCGATGAGATGATCAAACGGACCCAGGGCGCCCGCCAGATCGCCGATGTGCTCGAGGTCTTCGTCCGCGCCGGCTGCGACATGCTTTACGGTCACCGTGAGGAGGCCAAGATCGTCGATGCGGTCAAGGATGTCGAAGACCGCACCGGCCGGCCCGTTATTACCCTGGGCACGCCCACCCTGGAACTGGGTCAGGGCCCCGAGAATCAGGCTCACAACGCCCGCGTGCTCGACTCCTTCGCCCGCATCGGCTGCACCTTCTGCTGGCCCCACCAGTGCACCACCGATGCCCTGGTCAACCGCCACACCCGCCGCATCGAGGGCATGGACCGCTTCTGCGCCATGATCCGCGAACGCGGCATGAAGCCCGGCCTGTCCACCCACATGCCCGAAGCCCCCATCTACGCCGATGAGAGTGACTTGGATGTGGACAGTTATATTCAGATCTACAACGCCGCGGGCTTCCTGATGCAGGTTGAAGTGGACTGGGTCCAGCGCCTCATCTGGGGCCGCCGCAAACCCGTGCTCACCATCAAGCCCCTGGCCGCCGGGCGTCTGGCGCCTCTGGTCGGCTTGGCCTTCAGTTGGGCCACCCTCCGGCCTATCGACATGATCACCGTCGGCTGCTACACGCCCGATGAAGCCCGCGAGGTCATCGACCTCTCCCTCTCCCTGCTCCAGGGCCACGGCGGCATCACCGATGCCGCCCTGCAAAAGACGCGCAGCAAGGCCTCCCTCTGAACTCGTTCCCGGCCCCGGCCCCCGGCGTCCCGGCCGCTGACCTGCCGGCGGCAACGGAAAGGCAGCCGATGGCCGCCCGGCCAACCGGGCCGGCTGTCGCCGTTGCGGGTGCCTATACGTGGCCCTCCATTCTCCGGACAAATCCGCGGATTCTGAACATGGAGTCACCCAAGCGCAGCATGGCCAAGGCGCTGGCCTGGCGTTTTGGCGCAACCACGATTACCGGCGGTGTCGCCGATGTGATCTGGGGAAGCATCGGCAGAGCGCTGGGAATCGGCGTCGCGGACCTGCTCGCTAGACGGTTGGTCTATTGCCCCCAGGAGCGGGCCTGGCTCAAAATCCCCTTCGGCCAGGGCAGACCGGCCGAATACGACATCTGAAATCGTTGATCCGCAATCTGAGGTCCACCATCGGCCTCGTCGCCCTCGCCAGCAGGGCCCCCGGCGGTTGATCGCCGAAGGCAACCTGAGGATCGAAACCCGAGACTTCAGACATCCCCTGCGTGCCACCGTCCCTGTCACAGGCTAAACTCCCCATCCATGCCTCAGCGCTGCGTCATCACCATCGGCAACTTCGACGGGGTCCACCGCGGCCACCAGGCCATCCTCGCCCGCGCCCGCGCCGTGGCCGATCAGGCCGGCTTGTCCGTGACCGCCATCACCTTCGATCCCTTTCCCCTCCACGTGCTCAAGCCCCAGGCCGAGCCCGCCCGGCTCATGAACCTGACCCAGCGCACCCGCCACCTCGAACAGGCCGGGGCCGACCGCGTGGCCGTCGTCGAGCCCACCCCTCAATTCCTCGCCCAGACCCCCGCCCAATTTCTCGAGTGGCTGGTGGCCCAATACGCCCCCTGGGCCATCGTCGAAGG
>JAJXSS010000096.1 GCA_021784455.1 Planctomycetota bacterium | reverse complement strand
GACCTCGATGATCCGGCCAAAGGCTGCGGCTTCAATCATCCCGCACAGCCGCTGCACCCCCGGATAAAAGGGGAACTCCGAGGCACAGCGCACGACCCCCGGAAACTTGCTCGCGCAGGCCAAGATGGCTTGGTTGGCGGCCAGATCGATGCCAAAGGGCTTCTCTCCCATCAAGTGCTTGCCTGCCGCGAGAGCCGCGCAGTAGATCTCCTGGTGCAGATGATGCGGGACGGCGATGTACACCGCCTCGATCTGGGGATTGGCCAGCAGTTCGCGATAATCTTGCGTGGCCTGCTTGATGTCGGGAAAGTTCTGCTGAAACCAGTTCATGGGCCCCAGGGACCGGTTGCAGACGGCCACAATCTGTGGCTTGACATCCAGATCCACCAGATGGCACCAGCGGGCCGCCGCACTGGCGAACTCCCGGCCCATCAGGCCGCAGCCGATGATGCCAAAATGAATCGTCTTCATCAGTAGCCCAGTTCCTTCTCCGTTTCGCCGATGGCCTCGTCAATAATGTCCATGCCCTTGGCCAGCACTTTGTCCTCCATCACCACCGGCGGGCTCATGCGCAGAATGTGTCCGGCCGGGATCCACGCTAGGCCCTTGGTGAACGCCTTCTGGTACACCCGCTTGCTCGCCTCGTCGAAGGGCTCTTTGGTCTTCTTGTCCTTGACCAGCTCGATGCCCATCAGGCAGCCTTTGGCCCGCACATCCCCGATGATCGGGTGCCGGCTCATCATCTGGCGCATGCGCTGCAGGGCCAGCTCACCCAGGTGCAGGGACCGCTCCAGGAGGTGCTCCTCCTCGATCACCTCGGTCGAGGCCAGCGCGGCCGCACAGGCCATCGGGTTGCCCCCGTAGCTGCTGGAGGCCGAGATCTTCTCGAAGGACTCGGCAAAAGGCTCGCGCACCGCCACCGCCGTCACCGGGAAGCCGTTGCCAAAGCCCTTGCCGATCGACACCACATCCGGCACCACGCCCCAGTGCTCGCAGCACAGCCATTTGCCCGTGCGGGCCCAGCTCGTGAGAACTTCATCCGCCATCAGGAGGATCTGCCGCTGGTCGCAGAACTTCCGCAGCTTGGGGAAAAAGTCATCCGGCGGGATCACCGACCCGCCCCAGCCCTGGATGGGTTCCAATACGAAGGCCGCCACCGCGTTGACCGTGGCCCGGTCCACGTACTCGGCGTAGAACTCGATGTACTTGTCCGTGTCGATGGTCCCATCGGCCTTGGTCCACAGCGGCCGATACGGATTCGGACGCGGCACCATGTGCATCCCGGGGGCCCGCACCGCCCCGTACACCGGCGAGCGGATCTCGGCCAGCGACACCGCCCCGTAAGTCTTGCCGTGGAAGTCGTAGAAGCACGAAATCATCTCATGCTTCTTCGACCCCGCCCGGCATACCCTCAGGCCCGCTTCCACCGCGGCCGTGCCGCAGTCGTAGAACTGGTAGCCCTTCAAATCCCCCGGCAGCACCTGGGCCAGCTTCTCGCACAAGAGCGTCTTGATCTCGGTGGTGAAATCGTGGGCGTTCATCAGCTTCCCCGCCCACTTCTGCACCGCCTGGGTCACCTTGGGGTGGCAGTGCCCCAGCGTGGTGACGTAGATGCCCGAGGAGAAGTCGATGTACTTGTTCCCATCGACGTCCACCAGGACGCACCCATGCCCCTCGGCGAACGTCACGGGGAACAGCTTGACCTGGCTGGACAGCCCCTTGAAATACCTGGTGCACCGCCCGTGCAGGGCCTTGGACTTGGGCCCCGGCGGCGGCACCGGAATGTGGGGAACCTGCGTCAGATCGACGTGGGCCCACGCGCTTGACGCTGCGGTTGCGGTCATGATCAATATCCTTTGTCGTGGTCGACTTCGATGTTCTGCGCCGCCGTCTCACTGATGTAGCAGTCCGTGCGCAATTCCTGGTGGATGGAGGTCGGCAGGCGCGGCGTCACCGGCCCGTGGGTCACCAACCGCGTGATGAGCCGCTGCCATGAGGTCCGGGTGCCATGCACGGTCAGGGCGTGAATATCCAGGCGGGCCTTGGAGCCGATCACCTGGGCCGGCCCGATGGTCGCCGCCTTGGGCGGCACGGCCGCGATGTCTCCGCTCATCCCGAAACTGCCGTGCAACGAGTTCTGGGCCAGCGTGAACGGGCTGAGCGTGACGATTCGGGGGCCCAGCTTGCGCCATTCATGCAGGGGAACATCAAATTCGGGGGCATCCGGCTCGATGAACGCCAGATGGCCGGTCCACCCCGGCCCGCTGTAACACACATCCGCCCCGCCCTGGTCGGCGATCATCTTCCCGTAATCCTTGAGGTTCTTGTTCGTGAACACCGTCACATTCCGGGCCAGGGGGCGAAGCTTCTCATCGATCGCATACACCAGGTTGTGCATCAGGGCGTAGCCGAATCCCTGCTCCCAGGTTACCGGGGCGATCGCCCCATCCTCGTTGGCGTATTCGTCCATCGCGAAAAGCCGCACATGTTTGCAGTCCACCTTGATGGTGTTGATGAGACGTGCCACATGTCGGTAGGTGGGGCAGGGATTGGGCAGGATCATCACCACCGGCCGGCCGGCATCCGCCGCGGCCTTGATGCGGTGGAACATGTCCGTCACCCAGATGAACTCGACATCGCAGTCCTTCACCACCCGAATGCGAAAATCCGGATTCGGATGCTTCGCGATGTCCTTGCGGTCGATCTTCCGGCAACGCGCCAGCGCCGCCTGATCGCGGAAGGGGACCCAGGCGGAAGGGCTGTACCTAAACACGGCCATGAATCGGCTCCTGTTGCACGGCGGGGGAATGGCTGCGCGAACCATGTCGAGAACCTGGGGATGGTCGGGTGGCTGATCCAGGGACTATTCCGGGGATTATTCCGGGGGCCTCGTAGACCAGTCTTCCGCCCACCCAGGTTTTCTGTGCGTGCAGCTTGTCATCCCAGAGCACCAGATCCGCATCCGCCCCCACACGGATCGTCCCCTTGCGTTGCAGGCCCAGCAGCCGCGCGGGGTTGGCAGTTCCCAGGGCCCAGGTGTGATGGGCCGGCAGATCCAGCCACTGGAGCAGGTTCTGCATCCCCACCTCCATTGTCAGGGCACTGCCGGCCAACCCGCGGAATGAAGGGTGCTTAGGGTCGGCGATCCGCGCCCCATCCCCTGGCTTGACGTGCACGGGGAACCCCCAGGGCGTGTCGTAAGTCCCCTCGGGCAGCCCGGCCCCGATAGCGGAGTCGGTGATCAACACCACCTTCCGGGGGCCTTTGGCCGCCAGGGCTGCGCGGATGGCCATCGGGTGCACATGTACTCCGTCGGCTATGAAATCCACCGACACCCCCGGAAACGCCAGAATCGTTTCTACCGCTCCGGCCGGGCGCACCCCCGGATCGGCTTCCGCGGGTAAGGGGAACACATCATAGAAGTGTGTCGCGTGGCGGGCTCCGGCCGCGATCGCTTTCTGGGTCTCCTCCACGCTGGCCCGGGTATGGGTCAGAAACGGCACCACTTTGTGCCCCGCCAGCCATTCAATCACGGGCACAATTCCGGGGGTGTCGGGGCTGACCGACATGGCCGCCACCTTACCCCCGCAGGCCGCGTACAAGTCCTTCAGACGCTTGATGTCCCCCGGCAACGTATCGGCCCCGGCCCCCGGCAGGGCCAGGAACGGGCCTTCCAAGTGAAAGCCCGGACAGCACACGGTGCTGACCTGCTCCAGGGCCTGGGCCAATCTGGCCAGGTGGTTGAGGATCCCCGCTTCACGCAGTCGGTACAAGGTGGGCAGCAGACAGGTGACACCATGGCTCGCTACGAAGGCTGTGCCCTGGACCAGATCTTCAGGCGACCGCTCGTAAAGGTGGGGGCCAATGCCGTGTGTATGAACATCGATCAGGCCGGGTGTAAGCAATTGCCCCTGACCGTCGACCTGCACCAGGTTGGGCACCGCGGCAAGCTGCTTGGCTCCGGGGTCGATGCACGCAATGCGGGTGCCCTCGATCAGCAGACTGCCGTGGAAGAGCCCGCGCCCAGGATGCAGCCAGCGCACATGATGAATCAGGGTAGCCATGCTTACTCCGTCTTGGGACTTGCCGGCCTCGACACGGACTGGCCCATCTGAATCGTGGTGGTGAGGCGGAACACATCATGGCGGTAATAGCTGATGAAGACGGCGCCGGCCGTGCCCCCCGCGTCGTAGCAGAGGTCCGCTTCCTTGAGTAGTGGGGAGCCCGGCGTGACCTCGAGCCACCGGCTTTGCTCTTCATCTGCGGCGGCCGCCTCAACGGTCTGAGTCAGGTGGCCCAGCCGGATCTGCTGCACCTGCTGCCAACGCTCCAGGAAGTGCAGTTCCGCCAGGTCATCGGGCGTAAGACGATCGGCCAGGCGTGCCAGGATGTGCACCTGGTCATAGGCCACCGGGGCTCCGGCCAGGATATCGGTGCGCCGGGCGAACACGACCCGGTCCCCCGGGAAGGTCTGCAGCGCGTCGGCGACTTCGGGGGGTGCGGCCTCCCAGCGCCAGTCGTCCAGCCGCCGCTCCAGTTCCGGGGCGTGGGCCGCTATCGACCCCGCGAAGTCCGTCGCCAGCAGGGGAATGCGTCGCCGCGGTGTCGGGCTGATATACGTCCCGCTGCCCTGCCGCCGCTGAATCAGCATCTCCTCTTCCAGAATCGACAAGGCCCGCCGAATGGTGATCCGCGAGGCCGAAAACATCTCGCACAACTGGTGTTCCGGGGGCATCTGCTGGCCCGGCGCGAACTCCCCACCCAAAATTCGCCGGCGCAGAGCATCCGCCACGAGGTTGTACGCGGTGGTGGTGCGGGTGACGGGCATGACGGTCGCCTCTTGACTGAATACAAAGCTTTCGCTAAAGTTGTTATATCATCATAAACAATAAACCTGGCTTGTCAAGCCCCGCCTTCCGGTAGGATGCCAATCCCCATGCCAGATGACCTCTACGCCGGCGCCGCCGCCATCGATGTCAGCCCCCGTGACACCCAGTTCCTCTTTGGCTACCCCTATGTCCGCCGCTACAGCACCGGCATCCACGATCCCCTCCTGGCCTCGGCCCTTTTCCTCAATGATGGCCACACCCACCTGCTCATCATCGCGGTGGACATCATCTTTGTCAGTAAGGCCACCACCGCCCGCGTCCGTCAGCGGATCGCCAAGGCCACCGGTCTGGAGGCGGGCAACATCCTCATCACCGCCACCCATACCCATTCCGGTCCAATCACCGTGGACTGTCTCAGCAACGCCGATGATCCGATCATCCCCAAGACCGATCCCCGCTGTCTCAAGCGTCTCGAAGATGGAATCGTCCAGGCCGGCCGCCAAGCCTGCGCAGCGGCTGCCCCTGCGGAGATCGGTCTAGAAGTCGCCGATGGCACCGGTGTCGGCACGAATCGCCGCGATCCAGCCGGACCGCGCGATCCCCAGGTGCCTGTGCTGCTGCTGCGATCGCTCCCCGATCATCGCCCCCTGGCCGCCATGCTGGTTTACAGCATGCACCCCACCGTGCTGCATGAGGACTCCACGCTGGTGAGCGGGGATTTCCCCGCCATGACGCGGCAGTACCTGCAAGAGCACGTTCTGGGGCGCGACTGCGTGGTGCTGTACCACACCGGCCCGGCCGGCAATCAAAGTCCGCGCCATGTCACCCACGGCAACACGTTTGCCGAGGCCGAGCGCCTGGGCCAGATGCTGGGCCAAGCGGTGGCCAAAGTAACCCCTGGGATTTCGTACGTGCGGCATGCGTTCCTGGCCTGCGCTCAGGAATTCGTGAATCCCCCGTTACGCCAGCTTCCGGGGGTCGCCCAGGCCCTAACCCGGCGTGACCGGGTCCTGCAGAAGCTCGAATCGCTGCGTCATGCAGCGGCCCCGCGCACCGAAGTGCGCACGGCGGAGTGCGACTGGTTCGGTGCCGAGGAGACCTTGACCCTGGCCCAGGCGGCGATGGATGGACGGTTGATTTCGGCCGCCGCCGCCTGTCTCCCCGTCGAAGTGCAGGTCCTGACCATAGGCCCGTGGGCATTTGTGGCCTGGCCAGGGGAAATGTTCGTCGAATTCGCCCTCCAGGTGAAAGAGCGGGCCCCCAATGCTTTCGTGATTTCCATGGCTAACGGCGAATTACAGGGCTACATCGTCACCCACCAGGCTTTCGAGGAAGGAGGCTATGAGGCCTCCAACAGCCTGTTCCAGTGCCCCGAGGCCGGCGATCTGCTCGTCACTGCCGCTCAGCGCCTGATCGCGAAACTCCGAGCCTGAACGTGGAATTCTGCCGTGCCCACCATCCTAACGATTGATCTGGGAACGACTTACTTCAAGGTGGGCCTGTTCGACCACGAGGGCACGCTCCTGCATCTGGATCGCGTAGCCCCGCCCGTTCAGCATCCCCAGCCCGGGCAGTGGGAACTGCCAGTCACAGAATTCCTGGCTACTGTGCGTGCGGCCATCGGCCGGCTTAGGATCGCCCGCAACGGGGGTCTGAACGATGTCGCCGCCGTCACCTTCGCCACCCAGGCCAACAGCTTTGTGCTCATGGATGAACGGAATGAGCCGTTCACATCACTGATTCTCTGGCCGGATGAACGGGCGAATCCTGCGGACCCGCGCATCATGGCCCTGAGCAATCTGCCCGATTTCCGGGGGCGGACCGGTATCCCGGCGCTGGGCCCGCAGTTCATGATCGCCAAGCTGCTGTGGCTGCGTCAGAACCAGCCCCAGGTGTGGCAGCGGGCGCGGCGATTGTGTCATCTGAGCGATTACCTGACCTTCTGGCTCACGGGACAGCATGTGACGGAAGGGGGTGTGGCTGGGCTCACAGGTCTGCTGGATATCGCGCAGTTGGACTGGTGGCCCAAGGCCTTGGAAATGGTGGGATTGCCATCGAACTGGTTACCCCATGTGGTTCGTGCCGGCACGGACCTGGGTCCCATCCGGCCGGCTATCGCGGGGGAAATCGGCCTGCCCGCATCGTGTCGGTTTATTGTGGGATGTCTGGATCAGTACGCAGGGGCTATCGGGGCTGGCAACCTACAGCCCGGGGGCGTTTCGGAAACGACGGGCACCGTTCTTGCGACAGTGACCGTGCTTGATCAGTTGCCGACATCGCCGGCCGACGGGGTGTTCATCGGTCCAGCCTACGCCCCAGACCGATATTTCGCCATGTCATTTGGCAATACATCGGCCAACCTTCTGGACTGGTACCGCTCCACGTTGCCCGGTTCGCCGGACTACGCCGATCTGGGGCGCCTAGCCGCGGCCCGGCCTGCGTGCTCTGCAGGCCTGGTGATTACTCCATATGCCGGCGGCGGGCCGATGGCAGCCAGCTTCAACCAGGTCCGGCCCGGGCACTCCATTGGGCAGGTGGTCCGGGCCATCATGGAAGCGGCGGCCCGAGCGCTGGCAGACCAAGTCCATTCACTGTCTCCCGCGGGGCGGCCACACGACGTTCGCTCGGCCGGCGGAGCAGCCACCAGCGATTTCTGGTGCCAGATCAAGGCGGATATCCTGGGCATACCGATCCTGGCACCTACCTGCCCCGAACCTACCAGCTTGGGGGCAGCGCTCCTGGCCGCCCGCGCCCTGAACTGGGGTGATTTGGGAGACATCATTCCACGCTGGGTCAAGATCCGCCGGGCTTTTCACCCATCAGGCCGGTAAGGTGAGGCACAGTCGGACTTCGCGAGGTCGAACACCGCGAGCATGCATGGAAGCTTGTCGTGTAGGAACTGGGGAATCCCGCGTTTGGCCGCCGGTGCTATCGGGACACCGCGTCACGAGCCTTGACGGGACAAGATGACGATGCGGGCGCGGGAAATCGGACAGGCTCATAGTGCCAAGAAAGCCCTGAACAAGGAGATAGGAGCGATATCAGTCCTGGCGAAAGAGGTGGCGGGAAAGGGCTTGCCCAAGGATGGACCGTTGCAGCGTGATAGGTTCCGGACACAGAGCAGGGAAGACCTGCCCCAGACGCTGCAGCGGATATCCGCGTGATTGCCCCTGCCTATAGTGAGCTACCAACGCAGTCAAGGTTTTCGGCGCGCTGGCCGAAGAGGGCGCGCGTCAAACCGTGATCGTGTGTTTCGGGTGGATCCCCCTGCAATGCCCCAGAACAAGGCCTTTCCCCCCACACGTTCGGGGGAGGCACAGCCTGACGCGCCGGATGGGGCGACCGAGTCAGCGTCGGGCCCTTGGCCCCTGCCAGCCCCGCTCACCGTGAGACACCATCATTAATCCTTGGAAGCTACTTCGCCGAGTAGCCGCCGTCGACAATCAGATTGGTCCCGGTGATGTAGGCCGAGGCATCTGAGGCCAGAAACACGACCGCGCCCTGGAGATCCGCCTCATTGGCCATGCGTCCCAGGAACGTGCTCGCGTTGTAGCGCTGGACGAAGCTGTCATCCTGTCCGCTGTAAAACCCACCCGGGCTGATGGTGTTAACGCGCACACCGCTTGGGCCAAGCTTAGCGGCCACATAGCGCGTCAGTTGGAGCATCCCGCCTTTATGGAAGAAGTAATCCGGGGGGGCTCCCCAGTCCAGGCCCTCATAGAGCCTAAAATCCGGACCGGCGCTTCCCTGAATTGATCCGATATTGATGATGCTGCCGCCGCCCCGTTGCGCCATGTGATTGCCGAACTCCCGCGTCATCATGAACAAGCCGGTGGCGTTGACGGCCATGCTCTGAGCAAACTGGTCGTACACCTGCGCTCCGTCCCAGTCCTTCATCGGCCGCAGGACCGCGTTGTTTACCAGCACATCCACCCCCGGACAGCGCCGCATGACTTCCGCCAAGAGCGACTGCACCGATCCGATGTCGCTCTGATTCAGGGCCAGCGCCGTCACATCCAGTTCCTGCCGGGCGAACGCCTCGGCCTGCCCTTGCAGTTTGGCCAGGTCGCGGCTGGCCATGAAAGTTCGGGCACCCGCCTCAGCCAGGGCCTGCACGATCTGCCGGCCGAACAGCCCGGCCCCGCCGGTGACCAGGGCGACTTTCCCGGAAAGATCGAACAGCTTCAACACGTTCATGCGTTTGTCTCCTCGACGATCTGCCACATCGCCCCACCGGCCGCCGCCGATGCCAGCGCCGCCCGATTGACCTTGAGCGTCTGCCAGCCTTCCTCCAGCGTGCACGGCGGAGCTGCCCCTCCCGCCAGCACATCCAACCACGTGTTCCCCTGGATGGTAAACCAGTCGTCGCGCTGCTGCAGTTCAGCGCATTGTTCTTGCCAGTCCGTCTGCGGGTCGGCCATCCATCGAAAGGCGTGGCGTTGCAGGTCGAAACGGGTGGTGCCGCGCTGGCAGATGACCGTGATCACCGTCTCGTTGGGTGCCTGGTGCTGATTGAAGCTGTAGGAGGCAAGGACGCTACCATGGCGGGCGATGACGTCAACCGTGTCCTCCACCTCGACACCATCGAGTACCTGATGGGCGGCATCGGCCGCCAGGCGCGTGATCGGCCCGACCAGCCATTCGCCGGCATTGAACAGGTGGGTCAGCCCGTCTTGGATGCCCCCGCCGCCGCGCCCATGGTCGGTGTAATACGTTTGGCGATAGCCCGGGCGATAGGTGGGAAAATGCTGGCCGCCCACAGCGACGAGCTGGACGGGATGACCGAAGCGGCCCGATTGGATCGCCTGGCGCATGGCCACCAGGGCCGGATGCACGCGGTAAATGTAGGCGATGGTCACACTAAGACGGTGGGCCTGGACCAGGGCCTGCAGGTTCGCGACGCCCGCCACGTCGACCGCCAGTGGTTTTTCAATCAGCAGAGGGATGTCTGCCTGGGCGCAGAGCACGGCAATGGGAATGTGCGTATCGGCCGGCGTGGCGATTACCGCGCCGTCCCACGGTTGCTTGAGCGCCTCAGCGAGGCTCGCAAACGACTGTTGGACGGTATAGCCCGCCGCTATCCGTTGGCGCAGGTTCGTTTGCACCTCGCATATCGACACGGTCGCCCGCCCGGTGCGCAGCAGACAGCGCAGGTGACGTTCGCCGATCGAGCCGGTACCGACGACGAGAATATGAGGCTTGTCTGCCACGGGTAACTCCGTTGAAGAATGACTTTTACGGACCCATCGCCGTCACCTGAACATTGAACATCCCGGGATGGTCCCCCCGCCAAGCTCACGCGGCAGATCAAGCCACCGCGCCTCCTACAGAGCATTCCCCGCGTCAGATACCCGGCCGTCGAGAAGGCGGTGTTGATTGGGCTCGCTCAGATTGCGGTCGGATTGGCGCCGCCGCAGCCGCCGGCGGCCCGCAATTAACTGGAGAACCCCGTCCCGACTGAAATCGGCACACGGCTGGGTCCGCATCGCCCCCCAACAGTTCGCGCAAGAAGGGGTGAACAGCAGCCTGGTCGCCCAAGCGGTGCAGAACGGAGAGAAGGTGGGCGCGGTCACACGCCTGGCTGTGTTGCGCGGGAAGGCCAAGGAAAGGCTGGTCATTGGTATATGCCTTTCCGGAAGGGTGCTGGTACAAATCGATGCCCGCCACCACGACCGGTTTCGACAAAGCCGCGGCCAGCAGGACGGCGAACACGCCGGACGTCGGATAGGGCGCGAAAGGCTCGTGTTCGTACACACCGGCGCGCACCAGCAGTGGCAGGATGGGCACCGGGCGCGGCAGGCCGTAATCGGCAAACGGCAGCCGCGGCGCTCGTGGCAGATAGGCGTGCATCAACAGCGGTCGCCGCTCCTTGGTTGTGGCCAGGAAACGCGCGGCCACCTCGGCCAGATTCGGGGAGTCATCCCCGATCAACACCGCCAGCGGATCATCCTCGTATACGTCGCGGGTGGCATAGGTCGGATCCACCACGATCACCGCCGGACCGCGGTGCTGCGCCGTCCAGGCGTCTTTGGCGCTGGGCCCGCGCCCCAGCACCGTTAACCCCCGGGCTCGCGCAAACCACTGCCGCAAAACTGCGACCGGATCCTGGGCATCCCCCGCTTCCCGCAGGAGCGGCAGCTTCACCCCATTTTCCCACCGCTCGATGAAGCCATGCTGCCAGTTGGGGTCTCGCGTGACAGCACAGGCCAGATTCTCCATCTTTCCCGAGGGCCGATCCTTCATCCGCAGTTCCCCCCAGCATTGCCCGCAATGGTTGTGTTCATGCGCGGCAACCTGGCCCCCGACCGCTTCGAGCACCGTGTTGATCCAGCCCATGCAATGGTCGCAATAGTCCTCGTCCGCATAAAGGTCGTGCTCCAGCAGATAGCCTTTGCTCGGACAGTGCCGCATATCCCAGCGGA
>JAJXSS010000528.1 GCA_021784455.1 Planctomycetota bacterium | reverse complement strand
CGCCGTCTTCGCGGACCGGCAGGACGTACCCTGGAAACCGGTGATTGAAGCGGCCCGGCTGCTGTGCGCCGCAGACTGTAAGGAGGCTGACCCATGCTGAATAATCTCGTTTTCGTCGTGCTGCCCTACGCAGCCCTGGCACTGATCATTTTTGTGACGCCGTATCGTTTTCTTTCCAACCGGCTTACCTGGTCGGCCTATTCCACCCAATTCCTGGAGCGAAAGGCGCTCTACTGGGGCATCAATCCCTGGCACTACGGCATCATCCCGATACTGGCGGCGCACCTCCTCGGTATCGTCGCGCCCGGTCCCCTTAAAGCGCTTCTCGGCAACCAGCAGGTGCTGGTTGCCGTGGAGAGCATCGGCCTTGCGTTGGGACTGTGCGCCCTGTTCGGCGGTCTGGTGCTGCTGCTGCGGAGGAGCAATTCGCCGATGCTGAACCGGGTGACCGTCGGCGGCGACTGGGTGCTCCTTTTCCTCCTGACGGCCCAGGCCGCGACCGGCGTCTACGTTGCCGTCTTCATGCGCTGGGGCTCACAGTGGTATCTCCACACGGCGGTCCCCTATTTCTATTCCTTGCTCGGCTTTTCCCCGCAGGTCGAGTATGTGGCCGACTTCCCGCTGATCTTCAAGCTCCATGCGGCGGGGGCGTTCCTGATCGTCGCGGTGCTCCCCTTCACCAAGCTGGTGCACCTCCTGTTCTTCCCGATGGCATTTCTGAAGGACCCGCCGATCCTCTACAAGTGGCGGTCGCGGTCATAATCGTTTGAACGTGTCAACTTGGATGAGGAATGACATGAATTATACGGGAAGGGATTGCAGATGCTGGATGTCGCAACGCTAAAATCGCACAAGATTCTTTTTCTCAACACCCTCGCCTTCACGGTCTGTTTCGCCGCCTGGATGTTCAATGGCGTCCTGGTGACCTTTCTCGTCGATAACCAGGTCTTCAACTGGGGGCCGGTGCAAATCGGCTGGCTGTTGGGGATCCCGGTCCTTACCGGTTCGATCTTCCGCCTGCCCGCCGGCATGCTCACGGACAAGTTCGGCGGCAAGCCGGTTTACGGGACCCTGCTGATTCTCTGCGCCATTCCCATGTACCTGCTGTCCAAGGCCGACGGCTTTGCCACGTTTGCCCTGTGCAGCTTCGGGTTCGGCATGGCCGGGGTAAGCTTTTCCATCGGCATCGCCTTCACCTCGGTCTGGTACCCGCGCGAGCGCCAGGGCACCGCGCTCGGTATCTTCGGCGCCGGAAACGCCGGGGCGGCATTGACCACGCTGTTTGCCCCGACCATGCTCAACAGGCTGACCAACAACGGCGCAAACATGGAAGGGTGGCGCGCCCTGCCCGTCTATTACGCGCTTGTTCTGGCGGCCATGGGCGTGCTCTTTCTGATCTTCAGTGAGAACAGGAAGCCGGCCAGTTCCGGCCTCTCCTTCGCGGAGATGCTGACGCCGCTCAAACACATTCGCGTCTGGCGCTTCGGGCTGTACTACTTTCTGGTGTTCGGCTGTTTCGTGGCATTCTCCCAGTGGCTCGTCCCCTACTTCGTCAATGTCTATTACCTCCCCCTGGTCACTGCCGGCCTGTTCGCCTCCATGTTCAGCCTCCCGTCGGGGGTGATCCGTGCCTTGGGCGGCTGGATGTCCGACAAGTTCGGAGGCCGCCAGATCATGTACTGGGTGCTCGGTTTTTCAGTGCTGATCAGCCTGATGGTCATTGTGCCGAAGATGGAGATATATTCCCCCGGACGCGGGGTGATGGCCAAACGCGCCGGGGTGGTGAGGGAAGTGACTGCCTCGTCCGTTGTGGTGGAGGAGGTCAGGGCGCCCTCCGCTGTCGTGGGCAACGTGCCCTACCCATTGAAGGCGAAACCCCCTGTCCTGGAAAATTTCGACAACCGCCTGCTGGTGCTGCCCGGCAAGCAGACCTGGCAGGAGCCGGTGGTTGCGGTCGGGCAAAAGGTGAAGAAGAAAGAGCTGCTGGCCAAGGGCGTGACGCGCATCTCCTTTCAGGCCAATGTCTGGATATTTGCCGTGTTGGTCCTCCTGCTCGGCACCATATGGGGGATCGGCAAGGCTGCGGTCTACAGGCTGATTCCGGACTACTTTCCGGAAGAGGTCGGCGTGGTCGGCGGCATGGTGGGGGTCCTCGGCGGTTTGGGCGGCTTTGTCTGCCCCATCGTCTTCGGCTATCTGCTGGAATGGACAGGGCTCTGGACCAGTTGCTGGATGTTCATGTTCGTCCTGTCGGTTGCCTGTCTGCTCTCCCTGCACTACGCGGTGAAGAAAATGATGATGGAGAAACATCCCAACGACATGCGCAAGCTTGAAAACTAGATCGGCATTCACCAACACCAACGCAACATCAAGGAGAAAACCCAATGGCATCACGTGTGTTGACGACATGGAACCCGGAAGACGAGCAGTTCTGGGCAGGAGAAGGAAAAACGGTTGCGACGCGCAACCTGTGGATATCCATCCCGGCGCTGTTTCTGGCGTT
>JAJXSS010000095.1 GCA_021784455.1 Planctomycetota bacterium | reverse complement strand
CTCGATGTTTTCGCGGTCTACGCTGCTCATGAAGGCGACCAGGTCGATCAGGTCGCTGCGGACCTTCCCGAGGTCGCCGACCTTGCCCCAGCAGCGCTGGTCGGCGCGGGCGGCCTCGGCATGTTTCTCGAGCTCCATCTGGAGGACGTCGATCAGGCGGGCGATGTCGTTGGCCTTGGCCTGGTAGGTCTCGCGGGCGTCGTTCTTCATCGCGTTCTCCTTTCGTTTTGGACATGCGTGACTTACCTCAACGGGCATACGGATCAAGCTAAATAGTTCTGGAATAACGGGTTACGGAGAACATTCCTTGATGTTCTTCGGCGGCAGAGGTAGGGCTGGCGGTCGAAAGGAGACGTGTATGCACGCAACAACGGAAACGGTCCTGGCGGTTGGTTACGCCCGCCGATCGACCGACATGCAGGAGCGGTCGATCCCCGACCAGAAGGCCTTTGTGGAACGATGGGCCAAGGAGCACGGATACCGCATCCTGCGCTGGTACGTCGACGATGCGATCAGCGGCACCAGCACTCGCGGCCGTGATGCCTTCGAACAGATGATCCGCGACGCCGAGGGCGGCAAGGGCGCATTCGATGCGGTTCTCTGCTACGACATCTCCCGCTTCTCGCGCGGCGGCACCAACGAAACCGGCTACTACCTGCACCGCCTCAAGATGGCCGGGGTGGAAGGCGTGTTCTGTGCCGAGGGTATCCCGCAGGGCGATGAGGGCGAATTGCTGCAGGGCGTGAAGTCCTGGCAGGCGCGCCAGTACAGCGTGAAGCTGTCGCGGGACAGCATTCGGGGCCAACATTCGACAGTGACGATCCGGCACAGTGCCATGGGTGGTCGCGCTCCCTATGGCTACGACCGGCAGTACCAAATGGCTGATGGAAAGCCGCTTCGAACCATACGGACGCTGTGCGATGGCCGCCGACAGGAGTTCGATGCCGAAGGCAGGCACGTGCGGTTCATCGACGCCGAAGTGCCACTCGGGAAGAAACTGAAGTCCGACATTGTCCGGCTCGTGCCCGGCGATCCCGAGCATATCAAGGTCGTCCGATTGATCTTCGAGATGTGCGCCAAGGGATTCGGGTTCCGCTCCATCGTGATCGAGCTCAACCGACGTGGCATCGCGGGGCCGATGCGATCGAAATGGAACCGCATGGCGATCAAGACGATCCTCCAAAATCCCGTCTATCGCGGCGCATTGGTCTGGAATCGCAGGACGTTTGGGAAGATCCATGCGGTTGCGGCCGACGGGACGCCATGCCCCAAGAAGGCAGGCAGCAGCACCCGCAACTCGAAAGACCGCTGGATCGTGATCGATGGCGTACACGAGCCGCTCGTCTCGGATGCGGTATTCGAGAAGGCCCAGCGTGAGATGGATCGACGACGCGACAAAGGCGGCTTGGCCCGCCCGACCAAGCGGTATCTTCTCTCCGGCCTGATCAAGTGCACGCACTGTGGGTTCAACTTCCACGGCGCGATTCTCAAGAATGACGCCGGCGAGATTCGCTACTACACCGATGGCGGCTATCGAGCCCGCGGCATCAGCGTTTGTCGTTCAACGCACATCCAAGCGGCGGCATTGGACGAGTTCGTGATGCAGCGAGTTAGTGCCATCATTCCCGCCGACGAGAAGGCGATGGCTGCGGCCACCCAGCGGTTCATGGCTGCCCTGTCCGCAAAATCCCCAGCACGAGACAACGGCACCGCAATCGAGAAGGAGTTGGCGGCGGTCAACCGCCGCATCAAGGCGCTCGTCGCCACGCTCGCTGACGGGGACCTGAACGATCTTCCCGAGGTCAAGCAGGCCCTGGTGGAGATGAAGCGGCGGCGGGAGACACTCGAGGCTCGGCAGCCGAACACCGCTTCGCCAGCAACCCGGCTCACCGATGAGCAGACAAGGGAATGGGCGACCGCGACGCTGCGTGACCTCGCTGGTGCGCTTCGTGGAAAGCCAACGTCTGAAACGCTGCGTCGGGTCATCCACAACTGCGTGGGCCGCATCGAGATCGACCCCGAGGCCAAGCGGGGCCGCTTATTCCTGCCAACCGACACTTGGTCCCTTCTTCAGCTCTCCGCTTCCAGACGGGGAACGAGCGCATCTTCGAGCCACTCGTGGATGGTGCTGGTGGCGGCCCGCTGGGCGTCACCCAGGTGGTCCAGCAGAGGCGTCTCGTAGGGGCTGACGATGCTGACGATGTCGGCGACGTCCTCGGCGATTTCCGGAAGATCGGCGCCGGCGGAGTACGAAGCTTTACCGGTAAAAGGCATGGGGGTACTTCCTTTGGGTTAGAGGGTCAGGGAGTTGGATGTCTGATCTGGGGTTTCTGAGCGCAGATCGAAAACCGATGGGTCTGGGGTCTGAAACCGTGCGTCTGGGGTTTTCAGTTCCCGGGTTGGGCTACTTGGCCCGTCGCAGGCGGAGGTAGTGCAGCAGATCGCGGCGTTGGCCGGACTGGGCGGCCGGGCGGGCCGCGGCGGCGGGGGCCGCCTCGGCTTCCAGGTGGCGCGGCGGCATGGCCTGAGCCGTGGGGCGGGCCGGCCCGGTCTTGAAGAGCCAGGGGCGGCGCCGCTGCAGTTCGGCCACGGCCGCGGGGATGGTCAGGTCCGACCCGCCCGCCTCCAGAACCGACTGGGCCAGCAGCCGCGCCGCCTCCAGGTCGATGGTCTGGGCCTCGGTCAGGGCGGCCTCCAGTTGCCTGAGGTGCGTGGCCTGGGCCGCCGACTGCCGGGCGGCCGCCAGTTCGCTTTCCAGCAGCGCCACGCGCTGGCGTAGAGCTTCCATCTGCGGCTGGGGCGCCGCGGCAGGCTGGGCCGGGGCGGGGGAAGAAGGAGTGATCGTGTCGGGCATGGGGCGATTCCTTTGTGAGTAAGGTGCGTGGAGCGGGTGCTTACTGTGAGGCCCCGGTGGCCGGGGCCCGAGGTGTCACGCGATATCGCGGTAGCCCAGTTCGGCCAGCACCTGGGTGCGGGGAACCCCCAGGTCCAGCTTGGCCTTGGCTTCCGCCAGTCTTTCGGCCGTGTTCTCCGGCAGGGGGCTGGGCCAGTCGAGACGCACGCGGCGGTCGCAGCGTGCGTTGGGCAGCAGGCCGGTTACATCAGCCGCGTGCAGCAGCAGCTCGCACAAGGCGGCGATGCCCTGGCCGTAGGTCACGCGGCGTTTTTCCGTCTTGGCCAACAGGCCGATCAGCACGATGCGCAGGGCGTTTTCGCTGGTCAGGTTGCCGATCTTGTCGCGCAGAAGGCCCGCGGCGATGGCGTTGACGCCGGAGGTCTTGTCCATGGCATCGCGGATCTCGGTGATGTGGGTGTCTTCCGATGGGCTGGCGGCATCGCCGCCGAATTCCTGGATGGAAGCGTCGGGGTTGTCCGTGGCCCACATCTGGCCGGGACGCACCGGCTTGTCGCAGAAAGTGCCCAGGCCTTTGCCCAGGTACATCTTGAAGGCCTGGAAGGTGATGCGGTTGGCCCGGTCGCAGAGGCGGGTGTTCAACTCATCCTGCAGCGGGATCAGCGGCTCGACATCGGAAAGACCTTCGAAGAAGAACGGCTGCGGCAGGTTCTGGAGGTGTACCACCGGCAGTCGGCCCAGACGGTTGAGTTCCTGTTGCACCAGGAGGCCATCCACGAACACCTGCCCGCTCTGGGTCGTCCAGACCTCGGTGCGGGCGGCTTGGTGCGGCCGGGGCTCCGGAAAGATCCCTGCCAGGCGCTGCCCCAGACCGCGCAGCCGGGCGAACCAGCCCGCTGGGGGAACCGGGCTCGGGTCCAGTTGGCCGGGAATGATGAAGGCATCCAGAACGCGATAGTCGGCGCGGTTCAGAAGGGGAATGGCCCGCGGGCCGTCCACCAGTTCAATGCCCAAGCTCTGCCCACCTAAGCCGGCGGCCGGCAGGCGCACCAGGAAGTCGATATAGCCGTAGATGGAGCCCAGCAGCGCGGCATCCTGAAACAGAGCCAGGCCACCGGCCGCCTCAAACTGGCTTTGCAGGAACTCTTCAATGCGCCGGGCCTGGGCATCGGAACTGGCCAGGCTTTGCAGCACAAAGGGCCGGCCGAACATGAAGTCCACCAGCGTGTGCAGCCGCCAGGCGATGTCGTTCTCGATCACGATCTCGCGTTGGGGTTCCCCGGCCGCGAAGTCGTCGCTGGCCCGGGTCAGACGCGGCGGCAGGCCCTGCTCCTGGGCCAGGCGCAGATGCCGGCGGCCCGGAGCGACCCAAGCGGGGGCCGGCATGGCCTGGTTGCGGTAGTAATCCCACAGCCGCTTCAGCCGCGGCAGGGCGTGCTGCTGGTGGTCTGCAATCAGCAGGGCCAGGACATCGCCATCAAGGACAATTTCGGAGTTGGCTGGCATGGGTGCCTCAAGGGTTGGAGGATCGGGATGCTCGAAAACGCGCCGGCATCGGCCTGCGCCCTGAAGCGCCGTTGCGGTTCTGCGCGCGCAGAGGAGCGAAAAATCTGCGCTCAATCGGAACGTAACTTGAGGTGTACCAAGGGTTAGAAAATGTTCTGCAGCCGGACCGGATTTCCCTCGTCAGCGCCCTCACTTTGCGCGCGCTGCTACGCAACCCCTTGATATGAGAACTGTTCCATTCCCACCTCTTGACGCAGCCGACCCCCGCTCAGCATCCAGTGGCATTGGCCTCAGGAAGTCATGCGGCCTTGAAAAGCCAAGCTGTCGGACAGATTCTGGGCCAATTCTTCACTTGTCGACTTATAATCGCTTGCCATGCGATTCAGTGTGCTATATAAATATGCACATCATGGATCGTTCTGAGCAGGAATTAGACATCCTTGAGCAGATCAGCCAGATCCTGGGCGGCGGGATGGAGCTGGGTCAGGTCTTTCAGCGCGCCATGGCTCTGCTGGGCGACAAGCTCAATTTCCAGCGCTGTGCCCTGGTTCTGTGGGATGAGGCGACCGATCATGGGCGGATTGCCGCGGCCGTGGGGCTGAGCCGCGAAGAAATCCAGCGGGGGCGTTATGCCCTGGGAGAAGGCATTACGGGACGGGTGATGGCCACCGGCCGGCCCCAGATCATCTCCGACATCAGCAAGGACCGCGATTTCCTCAACCGCACCGGCAGTCGCACCGTCGAGGCCGGCAGCCCCGCCATCAGCTTCCTGTGCGTGCCGGTCAAAGAAGGCGACCGCGTGGTGGGCGCCATCACCGTGGACAAGCCCTTCGCCGATGAGGTGACGCTGGCCTCGGATGCCCGCCTCCTGAAGATCATTGCCGGCGAGATCAGCCAGACCATCCGCATCCATCACATGGTGCAGATGGAAAAGGACGAGTTGCTGGCCGAAAACCAGCTCCTGCGCGACAACCTGCACTCCAAATACCGTTTCGACAACATCATCGGCTCCAGCCCGGCCATGATGGAAGTGCTGGCGACCACCGCCCAGGTGGCCCCCAGCCGGGCCACCGTGCTGCTCCTGGGGGAAACCGGGGTGGGCAAGGAACTGGTGGCCAAGGCCATCCACTACAACTCGCCGCGCCGCGACAAGCCCTTCATCCGCGTCAACTGCGGGGCCCTGTCGGCCCAGCTCCTCGAGTCGGAACTGTTCGGGCACGTCAAGGGGGCCTTCACCGGCGCCATCCGCGACAAGGTGGGCCGCTTTGAGGCCGCCGATGGCGGCTCGATCTTCCTGGATGAGATCGGCACGCTCACCCATGAACTGCAGGTGAAGCTCCTGCGCGTGCTGCAGGAGCGCGAGTTTGAGCGCGTCGGTGACCACCGCACCGTCAAGGTCGATGTGCGCGTGATCGCGGCCACCAACCTCGACCTGGAAGAAGAGGTCCACAAGGGCACCTTCCGCGAGGACCTCTACTACCGCCTCAACGTGGTCACCATCAACATTCCCCCGCTGCGGGCCCGCCGCGAGGACATCCCCCGCCTCATCGACCACTTCCTCGACCATTTCAACCGTGACAACAACCGCAATGTGCGCAAGATCAGCCGGGAGGTGCTCAACACGCTCTTGCGCTATCCCTGGCCGGGCAACGTGCGCGAGCTGGAGAACGCCGTGGAGCGCTCCGTGGTGCTGTCCACCGGCGAGGAATTCACCGAGGACCTGCTGCCCCTGCAGATCCGCATGTTCGCCCAGCAGGTGCGCGGCGACACCGCCGGCGACAGCATCGAGGGCCTGGCCGGCAAACTCGCCACCCAGGCCGTCAAGGAATTCGAGACCGAGGAAGGCCGGGTCTACGATCTGGTCGTGGGCGCCCTGGAGCGCCAGCTCATTGTGGAAGCGTTGGACCACACCAGCGGCGTCAAAACCCGCGCCGCCGACTTCCTGGGCATCAACCGCAATACCCTGAACAAGAAAGTCAAGGAACTCAACATCCCCACCTCGGATTAGGCGGCTTCGCTTCGGGTAGGTTCGGGCTGGCCCGAACATCTTGGCCGCCACCGGGCGCCTGACCCGTGGCGCAGGCCTCCTGGCCTGTGGCCCCCAGGCCATCCCGGGCTGGGGTGATCACGCGCGATGAATACGTGCGTCACAATTTCCCTTGTTTGAATCCCGCAGCTTATCCGTCCCTGACTTGACTTCTCTCCGCCGTTTGTGTTCCAGCACCTCGCCTTCCTCGACCCCCAGTTCCGCGAACGTCTTCCTGAACCCGATGGCCGCACCGCACTCCGGGCACCGCGGCACATCCTGATGCCCCACATCGTAGCCGCACCTTACGCAGCGCAAGCCCGCTTCTTTCTGCTCGCGCAGCCTGCGACGTACGCGGATAAGCCGGCCAGTGCTGATCGCCAATACCGCCAACAAGAACATGGTCACCACGAAGGGTATCAATCCTTCCCTCCTGTCATTCACCGCCACCCTTCCAGCCACCGCACCAGCAGCCGCACCCCAAAACCCGTCGGGCCTGTGGGGTACAGCGGCGTGTCCTTCTTCACATCCGCCATGCCCGCGATGTCCAGGTGGGCCCAGCCCCCGGATGGGGGGTTCTCAAACACGTTGCCCCGGCCGTCCGCGGAAACGAAGTAGGACAAAAACGCCGCCCCCTGGATCGGCTGCGCCTCACGCACACCCGAATTCACAACATCTCCGTGTACCCCCTTGAGCAGCGTGCGGTGCTCCTCCCACAAGGGCAGTTGCCACAGCCTTTCACCGGTGAAGTCGGCCGCCGCCGACAACTGGCCCCGCAGCTTGTCGTCGCCGCAGAACATGCCGGCGCAGAACGTCCCCAGCGCTACGATGACCCCGCCCGTGAGCGTGGCCAGATCCACCACCGCCGCCGGCCGGTACCTCTTACACCCGTACGCCAACGCATCGGCCAGGATCAGCCGCCCTTCCGCATCCGTGTTGGTGATCTCACTGGTTACCCCGTTGAAAAACCGCACGATGTCCCCCGGGCGGTAGGCCTTGTCGGAAACCATGTTCTCCGCCGCCGGCACCAGCCCCACCACGTGTACCGGCAATTTCAGCTTCGCCGCCGCATGCACCGCCCCGATCACCGCCATGCCGCCGCACTTGTCATACTTCATCTTGTCCATGTCGGCGGCCGGCTTGATCGAGTAGCCGCCCGTGTCAAAGGTGACGGCCTTGCCCACCAGCAGCACCGGCCTGCCTCCGGAAGCCTTGTTGCCGGTTTTGGCCTTCCTCGTACCGTCCCATTCGAGCGCGATCAGGCACGGCGGTGCCGAGCCCGCCCCGCCTACCGCCAACAGACCGCCCATCCCCAGCCGCCGGGCTTGAGCGGCCTCGATCACCTGGCAGGTGAAGCCCACCTGCCGCGCCAGGGCCCGGCATTCCCGGGCCAGGTAGGCCGGGTTGGCCACGTTGGGCGGCGTCGCCGCCAGTGTTCGGGTGATATTGGCCGAGGCGCTGATGATCAGCCCGCGCTGGGCCGGTTCCCGGCACGGCCCATCCACATCAACGGTCAGGTCAATCGTGGGCTTGGGTTTGCTGTTGCTGTTGCCCTTGCCCTTGAACCGGGCAAACTCGAAATTCCCCAGTCCCAGCCCGTCCCCGATAGCCCGGCCGGCCGCCCCGGCATCCACCTGGTCGCCCAGCCCCGGCAGGAAGCGCAGCCCCAATCGCGTTACCTGGGCCGCATACACCGCCTTGACCAGTCGGGCCGCCGCACTGCGCACGGCCTCGGCCGTCAATTCCCGGGGGTCGCCCTTCCGGAGGCCCAGTTTCCGGGGGTCGCCCAGACCCAGAAGGTAGAGCCGCTGGGCTCCTCGTGCGGGATAGAGGCAGGTGATCTCCCCCGCCTCGGCGCTGAATTCCGCCCGCCGCACGGCGCTGGAGATGGCTCCGCCCAGTTTCAAATCCAGCTCGGCATAGCCGGCCGGAAGGGTCCTGGTCTTGGCGCACAGCCCCACGGCCCAGGCCTGGGGCTCGCTCACGGTGGCGATCTTCACGTGTCGGTACATGCCGGCTGGCTCCTGATGAGGTTGCCCAGAGTGTAGCCCCTATCCTCGCAAATGTGCATTTCGGCAATGCTCCCGGAGGCCCCCCGGGGCTGCTCTTTGTCGAGTGGGCACCGCCTACCTCCTCCTGCTGCTTGACCAGCCGCGCCCGTCAGGAAACGATCTTCACCTTCAGGCCCAAAGGGCCGTCACCATCTGGGGGGGGAACGTTACGTCATCACCCATCTGCACCTGGCCGGCCTGTGGACACGCGGTAGCCTACTTTCGGTGAACGCACGATCGCAGGATGATGCTGGAAACACAAGGAGTCCGTGATGACCGGTAATCGATGGATGCAGAGGTTGTGGTTGGGCGCGGTGCTCGTACTGGCGGGGTGCGCCACGCAGAAGGTCCAAACGCCCGCCGCCGTCGACCACGGGCTCCTGCCCCCGCGCGGGACCACCACGGAACTGAACGAGACCCCCCAGCAGCGGGACCAGCGCATGGCGTGGTGGCGGGCGGCGAAATTCGGCATGTTCATCCACTGGGGCGTCTACTCCGTCCCCGCGGGCACCTACCAGGGCCGGCAGATCCCCGGCCTGGGCGAGTGGATCATGAACCGGGCCAAAATCCCCTGCGCCGTATACCAGCAGTTCGCCAAAGAGTTCAACCCCGTGCAATACGACCCCGACGCCTGGGCGGCCCTGGCCCAGGAAGCGGGCATGAAGTACATCATCATCACCGCCAAGCACCACGACGGCTTCTGCATGTTCCCCACCCAGGCCAGCAAGTGGAACATCGTGGATGCTACGCCCTACGGCAAGGATGTGATCGGCCCGCTGGCCGATGCCGCCCGCCGTCACGGCCTGCACTTCGGTCTCTACTACTCCCAGGCCCAGGACTGGAACAACCCCGGCGGCGCCGCGATAGGCGGGCACTGGGACAAGGCGCAGGACGCCAAGACCATGGACGACTATATCGACCAGATAGCCGTTCCGCAGGTCCGCGAAATCCTCACCCGTTACCGGCCGGCAGTCCTGTGGTGGGACACGCCGCGGGACATGACCAAGGCGCGGGCCGACAAGCTTCGTGCCCTGCTGGCCCTGGACCCCGGCGTCATCACCAATAACCGCCTGGGCGCCGGCTACAAGGGCGACACCGAAACTCCCGAGCAGCGCATCCCCGCCACGGGCTTCAAGAATCGCGACTGGGAAACCTGCATGACCATCAACGGCACGTGGGGCTACAAGAGCTACGATAAGAACTGGAAGAGCTCCGACGACCTCATCAGGAAGCTCTGCGACATCGCCTCCAAGGGCGGGAACTTCCTGCTCAACGTCGGCCCGACCTCCCAGGGCATCATCCCCCAGCCCGAGGTCGACCGGCTCCGCGCCATCGGCCAGTGGATGAAAGTCAACGGCGAGGCGATCTACGACACCACGGCCAGCCCCTTCCCCAAGCTGGCGTTCGGCCGGTGCACCAAGCGTGTGACCGAATCGGGCACGACGCTCTACCTCCTGGTCTTCACCTGGCCATCAGATGGGAATCTGCTCCTGCCGGGCCTGGGCAACGAGGTTACCTCGGCAACCATTCTGGCGAGCGGTGCGTCCCTCCCGATGAGTCACCCCGCCGACGGCCTGGTGGTCCACGTCACCGGAAAGGCGCCCGACCCGGTGGTCAGCGTGATCAAGGTTAAAATCAAGGGCATGCCCGACCTGTCCCCGCTGGCCGGGCACTGAGGGGCGATGGCCAGGCGTGACACACGTGGGGAGGCTCGACCCGGGGTCGGCGGCAGGCGGCTGAAGCCAGCCCCCCATTCCCAGGCCTGCGTGGCCTCTTCCGCCATGTGGCGGCCGGGGCCGCTTCACTTTCAGGGCCGTTTCCGGCCTTTTCCGGCCGCCCTCAGGACCGGATGGGCACTCAAAAGAGGACACGACACATTTCCAGACCCCTTCCCGCTTTGAACGGCCTGCTGCCGCGGGCTGGCCCGCTCAATTTCAACGTGATTCCGTACCTTTGACAGCAACCAAACATAATACTAACATATCTCCGTGACCCTGCTTCACCCATCCTCCGCCCCCAGCACCCCCGGCACCGGCGGAACCCCGCGCTGCGTCCGTTCCCACCAGCCTTTGACCTCCCTGGGCTTGGGCTTCGGCCCCCATCCCGGCCTGGTACGGGGGCCTAGGCACGCCTCGGGAACGTTTGGGAACGATTTGGCTACGTTTGGGTACGCTTTGGGCACGGTTTCCCCCGCCCACGCAAACCCTTCGGAAGTACAACCTCTTTCCAATCAACATCTTATTCCACAAACCTCCCCGCCCTCACCCACGCCAACATCTTTTTCCCCCGCCCCGGCCCGCCCGCCCATGCGCCAATCACCCAGCACGGACCTTTCCGATGGTTTCCGGGGGGGGCCCACGGCCGGACGCGACTTTTTACAATACCTCCCATGTTCGAACCCATTGAACAACTGAAAAAGCAGGTCGCCGAGGCGGCCGAAAAGGTCCGCAGCTCCCAGGAACTCGAGCAGTTTCGCATCAAGTTCCTCGGCGGTTCGGGTGAGCTCAAGAAGCTCATGGCCCGCCTGAAGGAGATTCCGGCCGAACAGAAGCGCGAATTCGGCAAGCACGCCAACGACTTGAAGGTCTGGGTGGAAGAACGCTTCCAGATGATCAAAACCACCCTGGGCGCCGCGGGCCAGGCCGCTGCCACCCCCGGCCCCGGCATCGATGTCACCGAGCCGCCGCTGCCACCCAGGCTCGGCCGCAGCCACATCATCACCCAGACCATCGATGACTTGGTGGATGTGTTCGGCCGCATGGGCTTCGATGTCGCCACCGGCCCCGAGGTCGAGGACGAGTGGCACAACTTCGTCGCCCTCAACATCCCCCAGGCCCACCCCGCCCGCGACCCGCCCGATAACTTCTACGTC
>JAJXSS010000094.1 GCA_021784455.1 Planctomycetota bacterium | reverse complement strand
GGGGGGGGGGGGGGGGGGGGGGGGGGGGGGGGGGGGCGGGGCGGGGGGGGGGGGGCGGGGGGGGGGGGGGGGGGGGGGGGGGGCCCCGCACGGGGCGGTGGATGGCGCCATAGGGACAGGAAGATTCGCAGAGTCGGCAGTTGACGCAGGTCTGAGGGGCAATGCGCACGGAGCGGGCGGCGAAGCGTGAGACGAAGCGGAGGATGGCTCCGTAGGGACACAAGAAGCGGCAATACGGCCGGCCGATGAACAGGCCGATGGCCAGCAGGCCGGCCCCGGTCAGGAGCATCGGAATGGAACCGGCGAGGCGAAAGATGCCGATGAAGGGGTCGTATTCGCAGATGATGAAGCGGGCTCCGAAGCCGGCCAGGAGAATGGCCAGGCCCAGATACACGTAGGGGATGATGCCCAGCCCCTCATCGATCCAGCGGGGCAGGGTGATGGGCCTGACCAGCACGAGGTCCTGAAGCGCGCCAAAGGGGCAGACCCCCGAGCAAAAGGCCCGGCCTGCCCAAAAGGCGGCGAGAATGGGCAGGAGGAAGAACAGGGCCACGCCCAGGGGCAGGATGTAGGTGTGGTTGGTGAGGGCGAAGGTGACGTTCTGGATGGCACCGATGGGGCAAACGCAACCGCGGCGCCAGAAACCGAAGTACGCCACGGCCAGGAGGGACAGGCCGACAATCCAGTTGCGGGAGCGCTGGCGGAGGGTCAGCCACATAGCGGCGGCCAGCATGAGGATAAGCATGGTGACATCGGCTACCTCGTACCAGCCCGAGGGAGGCAGGGTCTGGACGGTGGTGGGCAGGACGTGGCCGGTGTCGAAGTCGGGAGGAGGGAAGCGTTGCTCGGCGTGGGCCAGGGCGGGGGAGAGCAATGCGAGCAACAGGAACGTGAAAAGCGGGAGGAAAAGCGATTGTGGATTTTTGGCTTTCGATTTTCGATTTCCCTGGACCCCGGCCAGCCGCGGAAAACGCAGGGGCTCCAATCGACAATTGAAAATCCAAAATCGAAAATGGTCCCGCTCCCGCTTCACGCACTGTGCTCCCGCTTTTTGAGGAGGTAGGGCTGATCCGCGGGGACACGCAGGAAGGCCTGGGCGGGGCACTCCAAGGCGATGCGGCACTGGTTACAGTTGAGGCACCGGTCGTGACGGACCTGGAGGAAGAGCGAGCCGTTGCCGAAGGCCGAGCAGCCCTTGACGCACTTGGCGCAGCCCGTACACAGCTTCTCGTCGATGGTGTATTCGTAATACGGGTCTTCGACAAAGGTGCGCTGGATCGCGCCCATGGGGCATTGCTGGTTTTCGGCCGCAGTGTCGAGCACGGAGGCATCGGGCTCGAAGTAGCCGCTGCACAGGCGGCAGTAGCCGCAGATGTCAAAGGCGTGCACGCACTTGACGGCGGACTCTTCGAGGACACACTCGGTCTGGCACTTTTCGCAGGCGATGCATTTGTTGGGATCGAGCTGCCACACGGTGCGCCGGGCACGGGCGGAGGAAGCCAGGGCTGCGACCCCGCCGGCCGCCAGAACTCCCGCGGTACCGGCCGCGGCGCGGAAGAAGGCCCGGCGGCTAAGGGGCCCAGTTTGTGCGGGATCGTGTGCCACGGGGATCTTCAACCTTTGCGGAGAAGCTCACGCAGGGACAGAGCCTGGGGCAAGCCGCAGCCAATCAGGGCGGGGCAGCCCCGGCAACCGGTGCGTGGCTGGGGGTTAATGCAGACTTCGTTGCTGGCGCGGGCGGGGCGGCGGGTCACCAGGGCCATGGCGCCGCCGGCCAGGGTGCCAACGGCAGCCAGGCGCAGCAGGCCGACGAAGAAACCGCGGCGGGTGGTGGAGGATTCAGGCGGGACGGGGTCAGGCACCGGCGGACTCCTGGCGGGGTAGGTAAATGCGGACGGCCTGGGCGTAGGGGTCGAGCACAAAGACGCTGCCGGCGGGGTCGATGGCCACATCCAGGCCGCGGGCTTGGGCCGGGAAATCACGCGGGTCGGCGACCAGCCCCCGGAATTCACCCCGGAATTCGCCCCGGGGGCCCAGGATTTTCACCCGGGGGATGCCTTTTTCGCTGGTGACGATGCAGGGCTGGCCGGTGGGATCGCGGCCGGCGGCGAGATAACTGGGGTTGCAGCAGCCGCAGAAGCAGGCGGCGGCAGCGCCGGGGGCGCCCCACATCTCGAGCAGGCGGCCATCGGCTGCGTAATGCTCGACGCGGTGCCGGCCGGGGTTCCCGACCCAGACGGTGCCGGCGTGATCGACGGCCAGATCGAAGTAAGGGCTGGGGACGATGAACTGGCCGGGCTGCCCGAGACGGCTCTGAGCTTGGCCGGTGTGGGAATCGAGGATCCAGACGGCGCGATTGCCGGCATCGGCCACCAGCAGGTGGCGGGCGGTCAGGGCCAGGGCGGTGAGCACAGCGCCCGGTTCAGGCATGGGCCAGCGTGCCACAGGCCGGCCAGTAGGATCCAGCCGGTGAACGTAAGGCCCGATACCAAGGTAGACGGATTGATCGGGGGCGATGGTCAGACAGGCGGGGTTGCCATCGACCGCAATGATGCTCGGCTTTGAGCCGGGGGAATTGACGACGGCGACCTTGCCCGCCCCCGCTATATAGAGCGAACCGGCACCATCCAAAGCCAGGGCCACGGGACGCGGCACCGGCGAGGCAAGGACAGCGGCCAGTCCGTAACCAGAGGCAAAAACCCCCGGAGCACCCTGCGGCACCTCCCCCGGGATCGCCCCCGAGGTATACCCCGGATGACCCTTGTCTCCCAAAAGCTCCGCCCCGCGCCGGGTTTTGGCGCCCAGGATTTTCCAAGTCGTGCCGGCGGCAGCCCCCAAGCCCAGGAGCGCCGAACCGATCAGGGCGCTGCCGAGGAAGCGCCGCCGGGATGTCGGGCGGTCGATGGCCAAGGCGACCTCCAAGAATCGCTTTATCAGGTTATGAGGCCGGATTTTCTTTTGACCCATTCTAGATTAGATCGCCTGCGGCCACAAGGGTTGTTGGCAGCGAAGGAATGCGAAGAAAGAAAGCGGGGCCGAAGACTTACCCCCCCTCTGGGCCGACATCGAGGCAGACCATGCGTTTGGAATCGCGGACGAGCAGACGGTGGCCGACCAGGGCCATGGGCGCCCAAGACTCGGTGCCGGAAAGGACCTTGGCCCGGGCCAGTTCCTGCCAACGCGTGGTGGAGGCTTCGGCCAGAACGAGGGTGCCGTTGTCATCCATGAGATAGATGAGGTCCCCGGCGATGAGGAAAGGCCCCAAGCCGAAGTTGGTTCCCGGGGGGCTGGTCCAGGCGAGTTTGCCATCGAGATTGAGACAGGCGAAGCGGCCATCAGGGCGCACGGCCCAGAGGTGGTCGCGGTAGAAGATGGGGGTCTGCTGGGTGGAGGCGAAGAGGCCGGGTTTGAGGCGAAGGGCGACGGAGGGGGAGGGAATTCCCGACTTGGAAGAGGATGGCCCCTCACCCGGCCTATCCGTAACAGGCGGGGCAGAGGGGGACAACGCGGGCCAAATGGATCCAAGGTCGAGGATCATGGATCCAGCATCGTAGCCGCCGGTGAGGAAGATGCGGTTGCCCGGAAGGATGACGGGGGAAGGGACGGTGGCGATGCTGATGCGCCAGGCAGCGGTGGACCAGAGGATCCGGCCGGTGGCGGCGTCGACGCCGACGACGCCCCCGGAGGCTGGGTAGACGTAGGTGTGCCGCCCGGCAAGATCCATGGGCATGATGGAGGCGTGCGTCATGCGCCAGGCATCCGGGTTGGGGGATTGCCAGACCACGTGGCCGGTAGGCAGGTCGAGGGCGATGAGGAGAGAGGGGGCGGAAGGGGTTTTCGAATTTGGATTTTCGGTTTTGGCGCTGGAAGAGGAAGGCCCCTCCCCCAGCCTCTCCCCGCCGACGGAGAGAGGAGGAGCGGTTCCCGGGCCGCCAGTGGCGAGGATGACCCGGTTGCCGTCGATAAGGGGGCACTGACCGGCGTACCAGTCGGGGACGGTGGCACCGAACTCGCCGACGAGGTCGCGGGTCCAGATGAGCTGGCCGGTATGGCGGTCCACACAGATGACCTGGCACTTGGGGCCCAGGGCGACGACGTAGCGGTCGGTGACGGCCGGGACCGTGCGGGAATAGCCGTGATTGCGTTTGATCTTAAGGTGATAGGCGAAGCGCCAGATTTCCCGGCCGGTGGCCAGTGAGAGACAGCGCAGGGCGTCGCCGGGGGCGGTGGGCGGGGCCTTGCGTTCATCGTAATCCATGAGATAGACGCAGCCACCGTACACGGCCGGGCCAGCGTAGCCTTCACCCAGAGCGACAGACCAACGCACGCGCGGGCCAGTGGCAGGCCAGGTGCGGGCCAGATGGGCATTACCCAGAGCGGGATCGCCGGGAGTGACAAAGCCCGCGCGGTCCGGCCCGCGGAACTGGGGCCAGATGCCCCCCCCACCGCCGCCCCCGGAATTGCCGGTGGAATTACCGCCCGCGTCAGCCGCAATCCCGGAAGGTGTACCGGGCCGGGTGGCCGGGGCGGGGGCGACGATGGTTTGGCCGGCAAGGGCGGGATTGATGGTCTGGGTGGCGGGCGGGGGAGCGTGGTCTTGGCCGGGCTCGCGGAGACGGACGGTGATGTCATCGGCGGCGCGCAGCCAGAGAAACAGGGCCAGACCGGCGACGGCCGCAGCCAAGAGCACCGCGATGGTTGTTTGCCAAGCGGAACGTTTCACGCGGTCAGTGTCATCACTGGCGATGCTGATGGCAAGCGATGAAGGGCTTGGGGGGATTCACCCCTGTTGAAATTCGGTCGCCTCCGGCATGACGAAGGCGCCTCACGGGGCCTCTTTGCGCCTGTAGCTCGAGACGCCGCGGGCAGATCAGAAGATTGCCGGATCTCCTTTTGGTAAATTGTGGGGGGGCGGGGGATAATAGCGGCGCACAATAGCGCGCCCCAACATCAGAGAAGATGCTCGGCCCGGGCCGAAGCTGCCAAAGGTTCGCCGGGGAAAACGTACGGAGGCTGCCATGCGACTGCGGTTCATAGCGGTGATGGTGATCGGTTTGATGGGCGCAGGGTTGGTGCGGGGCGACTGGCCCCAGTTTGAGGGGCCGTCGCGTACCGGCTTGGCCAGCGGTGAAACCCACCTGGCCCGGAGTTGGCCCACGGGCGGGCCCACGGTGCTGTGGACGGTGAATCTGGGGGAGGGGTTTGGCGGGCCGGCGATCGTGGATGGGCAGGTGTTCGTACTGGACCGGCAGGGCAATGAGAAGGATGTGCTGCGGGTATTCGACCTGGCCAGCGGTAAGGAGCTGTGGTCGACCGGGTACGAGGCGGCGGGCAAGCTGGACTACAACGGCTCGCGTTCGACGCCGACGGTGGACATCCAGCACGTTTACACGGTGGGACCGTTTGGTCAGGTGACGTGCTTTGACCGCAAGACACACCAGATCATCTGGCAGGAAACGCTGGCCCAACTGGGGGGCAAGAGGCCGAACTGGGGCATTTCGCAGTCGCCTCTCCTGGTGGGGGATCATCTGATCGTGGCCCCGCAAGGCCCTGAGGCGGGCCTGGCTGCCCTGGACAAGAACACGGGGAAAGTGATTTGGAAGTCACCGGGAATCGGCAAGCCGGGGTATGTGTCCCCGATCCTGACGGAAGTGGACGGCAAGAGGCAGGTGGTGATGGTGACGACGGACCGGGTGGTGGGGGTGGATCCGGCCACAGGCCAGATCCTGTGGACGTACGGGGGATTCCACTGCAGCATCCCCATCCCGGCGCCCACGCCCCTGGGGGACGGGAAGTTTTTCCTCACGGCGGGGTACAACACGGGTTCGATGGTGTTCCAGGTGACGCCGGCCGGGGGCCAGAACCGCGGATATCAGGTGCAGGAGTTGGCGAAGAACAAGAAGACGGGCTCGCAGGTGCATCCGGCGATTCTGTACCGAGGGTATCTCTACCTGGGGTGCCGCACCAACAATTTCGAACATGGCCTGACCTGTCTGGATCAGCAGGCTCAGGTGAAATGGCAGACGGACCATAACCCGGCGTTCGACCGCGGAGGCTACCTGCTGGCGGACGGCCTGTTATATGTCGTGGGCGGCCAGACGGGGGACCTGGTGCTGGTGGACCCGCAGCCCACGGGGTACAAGGAACTGGGTCGGGTGCACCTGCTTTCGGGCAAGAATATCTGGGGGCCGCTGGCGATCTCCGGAGGCAAGCTGATCATTCGCGATCAAAAGCAGATGAAATGTGTGGAAGTGGGAACGGGGAATTAGGGTCTGGGGTCTTGCGTCTTGTGACTCGGGTCGCGAATCATCGAAAATTGACGTGAGACGCGAAACGCGCGGCACTGGATTTCCTTATTCATCCGCCAAGCGGTAGCCGACACCCTGTTCGGTCAGGAGGTAGCGGGGGCGGGCGGGGTCGGCTTCAAGCTTGTGGCGCAGGCTGGCCATGAAGACGCGCAGGTAATGGGTTTCCTGCACATGGGGCGGGCCCCAGACTTCCTTGAGGAGGAACGAGTGGGTCAGGACCTTGCCGGCATGGTGGACCAGGGTGGTCAGCAGGCGGTATTCAAGGGGGGTGAGGTGGACCTCCTGGCCACGCATGAAAACGCGGCGGGCGGCCAGGTCCATGCGGAAATCGGCGACTTCGAAGACGGAATCCCCCTCGGTCTGGGCGGTGCGGGCGGTGTGGCGTAGAGCGACGCGCAGGCGGGCCAGCAGTTCGCCGACGCCAAAGGGTTTGGTGAGGTAGTCATCGGCGCCGATGTCCAGGGCGGCGACCTTGTCCTTTTCCTGGCCGCGGGCCGAGAGAACGATGATGGGCACCGTGGACCATTCGCGCACCTGGCGGGCGAAGTCCAGACCGTCCATATCGGGCAGGCCCAGGTCGAGGATGATCAGGTCGGGCGGCTGGGTGGTGACCTGGGTCAGGCCCTCCCGGCCGGTAGAGGCCTCGACCAGGCGATAGCCGTGTTCGCCCAGGGTTACGCGCAGGAAGCGGCGGATCTGGGGTTCATCTTCGACCAGCAGGATGAGGGGGGTGGACGCGGGCATGGGGAGTGGAGGGTCAATTCATGGGTTTGTTGATTCGTCAGTTCGCGAACGGGTTGGCGGGTCAGAGGCTGGAAGAGGCAGGTCAGGAACCTCCGGCGGCGGGCCCTGCTGGGGGAGGGTGAAGCGGAAGATGGCGCCGCGGGCGGGGGCGGGCTGGTTTTCGACCCAGATGCGTCCACCGTGGGTCTGGACGATGGCGCGGCAGATGGGCAGGCCCAGGCCGGCGCCGCGCTGGGTGGCCGCGGCGGCACCGCGGTAGAACTTTTCAAAGACGCGCTCTTCCTCGCCGGGGGTGATGCCTGGGCCCTGGTCGGCAATACTGACAACGACTTCGTGGGGGACGAGCGGGTCGGTGGCAGCCGATATTTGGATTTCCGTTCCCGGGGGTGTGTATTTCAGGGCGTTCTCCAAAAGGTTCACCAGGACCTGCTCGATCAATACCCCGTCCACCTGGATCATGGGCAGGTCAGGGGGCAGGTGGACTTGGAGGCTGCGGCCGGCCAACTGCGATTCGAGGTGATGCAGGGCCGAGCCGATGATCTCCTCCAGCGGCTGCCACTGGCGGTTGAGGCGGACGGCGCCGGACTCGAGGCGCGTGATGTCGAGCAGGTTGCCCACCAGGCGGGAAAGGCGGTCGCCCTCATCATGGATGGTCTGGATCAACTCGCGCTGGGTGGAGCCGACCGGTTCGGGGCGGTCCAGAAGGCTGCTGCTGGCCCCGGTGATGACGGCCAGGGGGGTACGTAAATCGTGCGACACCGAGCTGAGCAGGGAACTGCGGAGTTTTTCAGTCTCGACCTGCACCTGAGCCGCCCGCGCTTCCTGGGCGAGTTGGTCGCGCTCGATGGCCAGGGTCACCTGGTTGAGGAAGGCATCCAGGAGTTGCCGTGGCTCGGGGGCCAGAAGCTGGGCGGGCTGCGGCGCTTGCAGGCCCGCCACCCCGACGGCCCCCTGTGACCCCGCCAGCGGCACGTACAGAGCCTGGGCGGCGGGCAGGGTGTCGGTGCCGCGCCCGGCGATCTGGCGGTGCTCGAAGACCCACTGGGCCACCGCCCGCTCGGCCTCGCTGCGGGCCAGTTGGGGATCCGAAGCGGTGCGCACCGCCAGCCGGCCGGCCCGATCGGGCAACAAGAAAACCACCTGGGCATGAAAGGCCTCGGCCAGGTGCTTCACGGCCACCCGGCCAATGTCTGCCCAGCCGCGTGTGCCGGCCAGATCGTCGGTCATGCGGTACAGGGCTTCGGTGCGCCGCTCTCGCTTGCGGGAGGCATCGGCCTGCTCGCGGATGCGCACCGTCTGTGTGCCGATCCACAGCGCCACGCCCAGCATCACGACGAAAGTCACGAGGTACTGGGCATCGGAGACCGCAAGTCTGAATTGCGGGGGCACGAACATGAAGTCGAACAACGCCACCGACAGAACGGCCGCCACCACGGATGGAATCCGCCCGTAGCGCGCCGCCACCACCGTCACCCCCACCAGGTAGATCATGATCAGGTTCGACAGGTCGTTGCCTTCGCGTCTCCTGACAGCCAGGTACATGCCCCAGGCGATGGCCGTGCAGATCAGCAGGGTAATGACCGTCCACTGATAGGCCTTCCAGTCGATCGGCGGCCCTTCCACGGGGCGGACGAAATCCTTGCCCGCCGTCTCGGGCCGCGCCGAAGCCATGCCGCGCACCACGTAGATGTCGATCTCCCCGCTCTTGCGCAAGAGCTGGTCCACGTTGGAGCGGAACAACAGGTCCCGCCACCAGGGCCGGTCGCTCTTGCCGGCTACGATCTTGCTCGCGTTGCGGGAGCGGGCGTAGTTGATGATCTCGTCGGCCGGGTTCAGACCGCTCAAGGTCACGGTCTGGGCCCCCAGGCGCTCGGCCAGGGAGAAGTTGCGCAAGAGCTGGTCGCGCTCAGCCGGCGAACGCTCGCGGAACCTGGGGGTCTCCACGTAGGCCGCGATCCACTCCGCGTGCAGGGACACGGCCATGCGCTTGGCCGTGCGGATCACCCGGGCCGCCGAAGGGCTGGGGCTGATGCACACCAGGATACGCTCGGCCGTCGGCCACACCTTGCGGGCAAATTCCTCCTGCCGCGCCGCTTGCACCTGGTCGCCGACCCGTTCCGCCGTCTTGCGCAACGCCAGCTCGCGCAAAGCCACCAGGTTGGGCTTGCGGAAAAAGTTCTGGGAGGCAAAGCCCGCCTGCTCGGGCACGTAGACCTTGCCTTCGCTGAGGCGCTCCAGCAGTTCATCGGGGGTCAGGTCCACCAGCTCGACTTCGTCCGCCTTCTCGAAGATGGCATCCGGCAGCGTCTCACGCACGATGATCCCTGAGATCTGAGCCACAACATCGTTCAGACTCTCCAGATGCTGCACGTTGAGCGTCGTATAGACATTGATGCCCGCCTCCAGCAACTCCTCCACATCCTGCCAGCGCTTGGCGTGGCGGCTGCCGGGAGCATTGGTGTGGGCCAGCTCGTCCACCAGGATGAGTTGGGGCTTGCGCTGCAGCGCCGCATCCAGGTCGAACTCCTTCAGTCGGGTGCCGCGATAGTCCACCTCCCGGTAGGGCAAAATCTCTATCCCCAGCAGCAGCATTTCGGTTTCCGGACGGGCGTGCGGCTCGGCATAGCCCACCACCACGTCCACCTCCTCGGCGGCCTTTTCCCGCCCGGCCGAGAGCATGCCGTAGGTTTTGCCCACTCCGGCCGCCGCCCCGAAGAACACCCGGAGCTTGCCGCGCTTCTGGCGGGCTTCCTCCTCCTTGACGTGAGCCAGAAGAGCATCGGGGTCCGGGCGGGTTTCCTTGGGTTCGATGGGCAACGCAGGATCTCTGAGCGATGGTTTCTGATCTCTGCTCTGTCGAGGCCGCTGGCCGGGCGTAGGTTTGGCCCGGGGTGATCGTCGCGCGATGACGCACGGCCCCACGATGTTCGGCCAGAGCCGAACCTGCCAATAACACTATCTTGTCAGGTGGTCCAAGGCGAGATTCAGTTCCAAGACGTTGACCCGCGGCTCACCCAGCAAGCCCAGGAAGCGACCGCGAATGTGGCGCTCGACCAGGGCGGTGACGGTGGCCGGGGCCAGGCCCCGGGCCTGGGCGACGCGGGGGATCTGCCAGGCGGCCGCCGCCGGGGAAATATCGGGGTCCAGGCCTGAGGCCGACGCCGTCACCAGATCCACGGGTATCGGGCCCTTGGCCCGCGGATCGGCCGCCTTCAAGGCCGCCACCCGGGCCTGGACCGCATGCAATAAGGCGGGGTTGGTCGGCCCCAGGTTGGAGCCGCTGGAATTGGCCGCATCGTAAGGAATGGGCAAGGTCGCCGAGGGCCGGCCCCAGAAATATGCGGGGGCGGCAAAAGGCTGGCCGATCAGAGCCGAGCCGATGATCTGACCCCTCGGGCCGTGGATCATGCTGCCGTTGGCCTGGTGCGGAAAGGCCACCTGGGCGATGCCGGTGACCACCAGGGGATATAGCAGGCCAGTCAGGAGGGTCATGATGAGGAGCATGGCCAGGGCGGTATAGGTTTGGCGAAGCATGGTGGAGTCCTTCGCATCGAGTCGGCCCGGGCCGAACTCGGAGGGTGGATAAAGCCCGGATAGACGTTCGGCCAGGACCGAACCTATACCAGGTGCAAAAGCACCAGGATATGGTCGATCAGCCAGATGCCCAAAAATGGGACAATCAGGCCGCCCAGACCGTAGACCAGCAGGTTGGTGCGCAGGAGCCGGGCCGCGCCCACCGGTTTGTATTTGACGCCTTTCAAGGCCAGGGGGATGAGGGCAATGATGACCAGGGCGTTGAAGATCACGCTGGAGAGGATGGCGCTGGCGGGCGAGTGCAGGTGCATGATGTTCAGCACGCCCAGGGCCGGATAGGTCGAGGCGAAGACGGCGGGGATGATGGCAAAGTACTTGGCCACATCGTTGCTGATGCTGAAAGTGGTCAGGGAGCCGCGGGTCATGAGGAGCTGCTTGCCGATCTCGACGATCTCGATGAGTTTGGTGGGGTTGGAGTCGAGGTCCACCATGTTGCCGGCCTCCTTGGCAGCCTGGGTGCCGGTATTCATGGCCACGGCGACATCAGCCTGGGCCAGGGCCGGGGCGTCGTTGGTGCCGTCGCCGGTCATGGCGACCAGACGGCCGCCGGCCTGGAAGTCACGGATGAGCTTGAGCTTGGTTTCGGGGGTGGCCTGGGCCAGGAAGTCATCGACACCGGCCTCGGCGGCGATGGCGGCGGCGGTCAGGCGGTTGTCGCCGGTGATCAT
>JAJXSS010000093.1 GCA_021784455.1 Planctomycetota bacterium | reverse complement strand
TCGAGGTGCCCTACCGGCCGAACATGAACGTGATCTCCTGCCTGCAGTACATCGCTGAACATCCCCGCACCGTGCAGGGCCACGACACCACCCCCGTGGTCTGGGACTGCAACTGCCTGGAGGAAGTCTGCGGGGCCTGCACCATGGTCATCAACGGCCAGGTACGCCAGTCCTGCTCGGCCCTGATCGACAACCTCCTCAAGGAACTCGATGGCGGCCGGACCATCACGCTGGAACCGATGACCAAGTTCCCCGTGGTGCGCGATCTGATGGTGGATCGCAGCCGCATGTTCGAGAACCTCAAGAAGGTCAAGGCCTGGGTGCCCATCGACGGCACACACAGCATGGGCTTTGGCCCCACCGAAAGCCAGGAAAATCAGGACACCCGCTACAACCTGTCCAAGTGCATGACCTGCGGCTGCTGCCTGGAGGCCTGCCCGCAGTTCCAGCTCGGCAACGAGTTCCAGGGCGCCCAGGTCTGGAGCCAGGTGCGCTACTTCAACATGCACGGGACCGGGGCCGTGCTCAAGGACCAGCGCCTGGACGCCGTCATGAGCACCGGTGGCATCGCCGACTGCGGCAACGCCCAGAACTGCGTCAAGGTCTGCCCCAAGGAAATCCCCCTGACCGAATCCATCGCTGATGTCGGCCGCCAGGTCACCCTCCGCGGCTTCAAACGCTTCTTCCGCGGCAAATAAACTGCGCCACCACACCGGTAGGGCATGCTATTGCATGCCTCTTCCCCCTCTCCCTCAGGCAGAGGACGGGGTGAGGGTGAATCGTACCTGCCAGCGGGAGGGGGCATGCTGGTTCCGGTATCACGGTGAACGCTGCCCCAATCGTAGACGCGTACCCCGCGCTGATTGCCGGTTCAAAGCCATCGCCCATTGCGACTAAAGCCCGCGTACTGGGCAGGCTCGCGTGCCACAGCGGGCTGCGGCGGCACCCGAAACGACCAGCCACTGTCCAGAGGGGCGAAACACAATCTTCGGTCGCCCCTGGGTGGGGCAAACGAGCCGTTCATGCCCGGTCCGCGCGTTTGCCTGGTTCTTCTTCAACTCGTCTTGACCTCCGTTCGATGTATTACATGATGTAATAATGCGCATCATCGCCGAGGCTACGGTGCGGGAATGGGCTCGCCAACACGCCGCCGCGGGGCCCGCCCTGGAGCACTGGCTGGCCTTGACGCGACGGGCCCGCTGGGGTGGCTGGACCGACTTGCGCCGAACCTTCGCCCGCGCTGATGCGGTGTTGGCGGCCAGTGGCAAACCGGTGGTGGTTTTCAACATCGCCGGCAACCGCTACCGCCTAATCGCCGCCGTGCACTACAACCGGCAGACCGTCAATACCCTGCGTTTCCTGACGCACGGCCAGTACGACCAAGAGCAAACGAAGGACCAGTGATGACCGCTCTCACCCACCCCCGCAATGGCCCCCGAAACAGCCCCGGCAAGAACTCCCCCGGACCACGGTATTTCCGCCTGGTACATGAATTTCCCCTGCGCCCGATCCAAGATGCCGCCCAGCAGCGCCAAGCGATGGAGGTCGCCGCACGCCTGGCCGCCCACGCCGAAGGCAGCCTGTCCCCGGGTCAACAAGACTATCTCGATGCCCTGACTGTGCTCCTGGAAGACTATGACCGCCGCCATTCTCCGGCCGGCGGTTCTCCTGGAAGCCGCCCGGCGCCTCTCGATTTGCTGCGCCACTTGGTCGCCGACCACGGCCTGAGCGTCTCGGCCCTGGGCCGGATCATCGGCAGCCAGCCCAACGCCTCCTTGATCCTGGCGGGCAAGCGCCCCATCAGCCGCCAAGTTGCGGCCAAGCTGGCCGCTCACTTCGCCCTCGAGCCCGCCGCCTTCCTCTGATCGGGCAAGCCCGAACCCACCTTTCTATCATCGTGGCGTGAATTTCGACCTTGCCCAGTTGACCCCTTTGGATTTCCGGGGGGATCCCCTGGACGGCCTGGCCCGCTGGCCGGGAGACCGGCCGGTGGCGCTGCTGCATTCAGGGCGGTTTCACCCCCACTGGGCCCGCTGGTCGGTGCTGGCCGGGCCCCGGGCGTATTACCGTTTCATCGACACGGATGGGGGGCGTAGCATTTGGGTCGATGGCGGTGGGCCGCTTGCTGTTACCGGGGTGGGTCCCGCCCCGGTGCCGCAGTTCCTCCATCGGCCGTTTGACGACCTGCGCAGGCTGTTGGCGCTCCCGGGCCTCTTCCTCGGCTACCTCGCGTACGACCTGGGCCGCTGGATCGAGCATCTGCCCGCCACCGCCCGCTGCGACCGCGGCTGGCCCATTATCGAGCTCGCCTGGTGCCCCCGTTACTGGCTGCATGATGGCTCCACCGGACGGTGGTATGCCAGCGACCCGGCTTGCGGGCCACCCCCCCTGGGCGAGGTGGAGGGCGATCCCCCGCCCGGCCCCCTCGCGCCGCCGCAATCGCTCTTCACCCGCCCCGCCTACGAGGCCACCGTGCAGCGCGTGGTGGATTACATCGCGGCCGGGGATGTCTTCCAGGTGAACCTCGCCCAGCGCTTCAGCACGCAGCTTGCCGGCCCCTGGCCTTTGACCCCGCGCGCCCTGTATCGGCGATTGACCGGGGCTTCCCCCGCCTGGTACGGCGCGTACCTCGAACTGAGCGGCCGGCGGGCGATCGCCTCCACTTCACCCGAACTCTTCCTCGACGTGGATAGCGGCGGCGGCGTGACGACGCGGCCCATCAAAGGCACCCGCCCCGCGACCGCCGACCCCCTCGAACTTCTTCACAGCCCCAAAGACGCCGCCGAACTGACCATGATCGTGGACCTCTTGCGCAACGACCTGGGCCGGGTGTGCGATTACGGTTCGATCAAGGTCCTCGAACCGCGCACCATCGAAACCCATCCCACCGTGCACCACGGGGTGGCCACCATCACCGGCCGGCTGCACCCCTCCAAGGATGTCCTGGACCTCCTCCGCGCCACCCTGCCCGGCGGCTCGATCACCGGGGCCCCCAAAGTGCGGGCCATGCAGATCATCGAGGAACTCGAACCCGTCCGCCGCGGCCCCTACTGCGGCGCCCTCGGCCTGCTTTCCGCACGCCAGACCTGCCTGAACGTGGCCATCCGCACCCTCCTCATGGAACCCGCCGCCAACGATGAGTCGATGGGCGCCATGGATGGCCTGTCCACCCGTGCCCCCGTGAACCAGCTCACCCGCTTTAGCGTGGACTTCTCTGTCGGCGGCGGCATCGTCGCCGACAGTCGGCCGGCGGAGGAGTACCAGGAAACGATCGATAAGGCCCAGGCCCTGTTGGCCGCCCTGCGATAGGGGGGGCCGTCCACCTCTGTCTTGGTAGGGTGGGTCAAGTCTTCGGACCCACCTCTTCATCCGCCCCCCCCCGCACATCGCTGTCCGACCATTTGCCAACCCGCGGTCTCTACAATACCGGCCAGAAAATAGTGGCCCAGGCCCACCACCAGGAGTTCCCCATGAAGCGGAGCATATTCCCCCTGGCCCTGTTCGCGGCGGCTCTCGCCACCCTGACCCCGCTGGCCTTTGGCTGGTACGCCGGGGGCCACCTGATCGTCACCGCCGCCGCCGCGCAGGCCCTGCCCCCCGAGATGCCCGCCTTCTTCCGCCAGGGCTTCGGCACCATCGATGCCACCCGGGCTCTGATGCAGTATTCCGTGGAACCCGATGGCTTCAAAAACCACGCCCTGCCCCAGCTCACCGCCACCGAAGGCCCCGAGCACTACTTCGACAGCGAACTGCTCCAAGGCCACCCCCTGCCCGCCACCCGCGCCCAGTACATCAAGATGTGCTATGCCCTGAAGCTCGATCCCTATCGCGTGGGCTTCCTGCCCTACGCCATCATCGAGTGGACGCAGCGCCTGGAAATGGCCTTCGCCCAGTCCCGCCACTGGCCCACCGACACGGCGATCCAGGCCCAGTGCCTGGTTTACGCCGGAATCCTGGCCCACTACGCCGGCGACGCCACCCAGCCGCTGCACGTCACCGTGGACTACGATGGCCGCACCGACGCTTCCGGCCGGTCCCCGCACAGCGGCATTCACGGCCGGGTGGATGGGATCCTCCAAGACCTTAAGCTCAGCCCGGCCCAGGTCGCCTCCGGCGTCCATCCCAAGGATCTGGGCCCCCTGCTGCCGGCCATCCTCCAGGAGATCCAGACCTCGCACGCCCTCGTGAACCAGGTGTACGCCATGGAGCCGGGCTTCCCCAGGACCGCCACCGATGAAGCTTCCCCGGCCGTGGTCGCCTTCGCCCACGAACGCGCCCGCACGGCCGCCACATTCATCGCCAGCCTTTACCTCACCGCGTGGCACGATTCGGCCCAGGTGAGACTGCCCCGGTGGCAGATAAAAGCCCACCAGGATGAAGCGGCCATCGCCAGCCGCCCGGCCACCTCCCAACCGGCCCGCCACCCCTGAAAACAGTTCCACATGGGGAGACTCTCCCCGAGGCAACCCGTCCCATCGCCCACCCGCCCCCCCCCGGAGGGCCGTCTATAGCGTCTGGGCGCCATCGGGATGGCGATAATTCGCTGCTTCTGACCTGACTTCGGCGGCAGTGAATCGTACGTTTGAGGTCGTGGACCGGACCCCGTCGGCCCGGCCCGCCAAACTGCGAAGGGAGCTGCCAATGCGACGCAAACACACCCTCCTGCTCGGACTGGCCGTCGTTCTCGGGGCCGGAACCGCCACGACCCGCGCCGATGGCATCGAAGATGCCGTCAAGGGGCAGGCCATGCTGGGCATCGATCAAAGTACCGGCGAATTGTACAAGTATGACTTCGATGCCACCCATATGACCGACCTGGGCGCCGTCACGTCCTCGGCCACGGGTGCCATGACCGGCATCCAGGCCGCCGTGTACTTCCCCGGTTTCCAGAATATCTTCGCCCTGTGGACCAGCCCCACCGATGGCAAGAACAAGCTGGTCTACGTCAATGTGGCCAATGGCCAGGCCAACGTGGTCGCCAATGATCTGGAGGGCGGCGTCTTCACCGGGGCCGCCCCCCTCAACACCGCCGCCACGCCCTATACCGTCTTCGCCATGCAGGCGGCCAAGGTCAAGCCCCCTTCCACCATCAGCGGGCTGATCAACATCAACCCCAATAACTCCAACGCCAACGAGTTCTACGTCACCGAACCCAATGGCACCACCTTCAGCCGCGATGACCTGGCCTCCAGCACACTGGTGCTGCCCTCCTCGGGCATCTACTACCAGGGCAACGCCTCCCTGGTGCACCTCAAGCCCAAGGGCAATGGCAACCAGAACGGGCTGACCATCGATGGCCAGGCCTATGCCCTGCAGAACTCCAACACCTACAACTTCGCCGGCTCCATGCAGGTGTGCGTCTATAACGACAAGGTCAGCGGCAGCGGCACGGCCATGGGCCACTGGTGGATCCAGATCGTCTCGGGCACCGTCACCATCAACGACCAGGTCCAGGTGCTCACCCCCAACCGCGTGGTCAAGGTCGACCAGACCAACGGCACTGTGACCGAGGTCATGCGCCTCAGCCAGACCTACAGCGGCCTGGCCACCGCCGATGGCGTGGTGTTCTACGCGGTCAATGGTGGCAATCTGTACCAGATCAACACCAGCAACCTCACCGAGACCGAGATCGGCCCGCTGTCGGTGTCCAAGCCCGCGGGTATGACCTTCCTGGGCGACAACCTGGTCGTCTACGACCAGAGCACCGGTTCGGCCGTCACCGTCGACCCCACCACCGGCAAAACCACCGCCACCGTGCCCGGGCTGACGGCCGGAGCCTGGTTCCCCATCATGCCCGCCCCGACCGCCCAGGTAGTCACCACCGCCCTGGTCGGTGTGGCGGACTGAAACACAACCCTCCCCCCCCCGCCTTCCGCCCCTCCGAGGCGGCGTTCCCCCCACGGGATCGCCGCCTCGGCCACATGGGGAACCGCCCCAACGTCTGATAACCGCTTCCGCCTTTCCCCACCAGCCCCTCCCGCTGGCATTAAGTGTCGCACCACTTGTTCCGATTAGCTCAATAGGGAAAGCGTGCCCCCGGAATTGACCCCGGGAAAAGGTGGTTGCCCGAGACGCCGGACCCAGGAACCCTGTGCTATGGACATTGCCAGCATCATTGGCATGATCATCGGTGTCTTCTGCATGGGCATGGTGCTCTTCGAGGTGTCCCATGGGCACCTGGCGATGTTCTATTCGCTCGAAGGCGTGCTCATGGTCGGCGGCGGCTCGGTCAGCGTGCTGTTCATGGCCCTGCCCCTGGACAAGATCAAGTCCATCGGCAGCTACCTCAAGTGCTTCATGTTCCACAAGGGCCGCAGCCACCAGGACACGGTCAAACTCATGGCCGACCTGGCCGAAAAGGCCCGCCGCGACGGCATCCTGGCCCTCGAAGCCCGCATGGGCGACATCGAAAAGGAAGACTCCTTCCTGGCCACCGGCCTGCGCATGACCATCGACGGCATGGACCCCGAATCCATCGAGGCCACCCTGCGCATGGAACTCCTGGCCATGAAGGAACGCCACAAGGCCGGCAAAAAACTCTTCGACCTGATCAAGCTCTACGGCCCGGGCTGGGCTCTGGTGGGCACCCTGGTCGGCCAGATCGGCATGTTCGGCAACCTGGAAGGCGCCGATGTGGGCAAACTGGGCAAAATGCTGGCCATCGCCGTGTGCGCCACCATGTACGGCTGCATCGTGGCCAACGCCATCGCCGGCCCCATCGGTGACAAGCTGGCCCTGCGCTCCAGCGAGGAGATCATGTCCCGCGAGATGATCCTGCAGGGGATTCTCTCCATCCAGGCCGGCGACAACCCGCGCCTCACGATGGACAAGATGATCGCCTTCATCCCCAACTCCGGCCGCTCGGGCCTCAAGGCCGCCGCGTAGGGCAGGCCCTGGCCTGCCTCTTGCCTGACCCCTGGCCCCTAACCCCTGGCCCCTACTCATGAGCGAAGAAGCCAAACATGCTCCCAAGCACGCCGCCGGCCACGGTGGTGGTGAGGGCGACCACGAGGAGGGCCACGAAGGCGCCCCGGAGTGGCTGATCTCCTTCGCCGACAATACCGCCCTGATGATGGGCTTTTTCGTGATCCTGCTGGGGCTGAACATGGGCCCCAAAGGCAGCGGGGCGGCCCAGGGCTCCAGCCAGGGCGGTGCGCAGGTCTCGGCCGCCGAACTGGATTGGGCCATCGGCGTGCGCGCCGGCTTCAACAACCCCGTGCGCCTCGATTCCACCGACCCGCGCGACCAGCCCCTGATCCGCCGTATCCTCGAACGCCAGGCCCAGGGCGAAGGCATCGAGAAAGGCCCCAAGGGCCAGGGCCAGAAACTGCAGTCCATCCGGCCTTCCAACTACAGCGCCCTGTCCGGCGCCGTGGAATTTGACGAGAACTCCAGCACCATCAGCCCCCAGGCCCGCCGCACCCTGGCCGACATCGCCGAGCACATCCGCGGCCTGAGACTGGTGGTCCAGATCCGCGGCCACGCTTCGGCCGCCGAAGCCTTCTACCAGCCCGACCAGGCGGTGCGCCTCTCCTTCGAACGGGCCATGAGCGTGGCCCAGGCCCTGGTGCAAATGGGCCTGGAATGGCACCAGGTCCGCCTGGTTGCCTGCGGCGACAACGACCGCCTCAAACCGGTCGTCTACACCAACGCCGAGCAGAAGCTGAACCAGCGCGTCGAGGTGATCGTCACCAACAAACTGGCCACCTCCGCCGAATAAGGATCGTAGTTGGCCGGCAGGATGATCTCACCGCACGCCGCCGGCACCTGGCCAGCCACGCCCCTCAGGCCGTGTTACCCCTATCCTCTTTCACGCCCGACTGGCCGGCCCTTTCCCGGAGCCAGCAGCCTTGGAACGCCTCCCCTCTTTCACGAGCCGCTCCCAGTCCCTTGGTCCGCTCCTGTTAATCTGGGCAAGCTGGCAATGATTTCCTGCGGCCAGTCCCCGGTGTTACTTTCTCATTATCCCTCATGCTCGTATGTTAACTCGTTTATTTACAGATATTTATTAAAATTGATGAAAATACAAAAAAGCTCTTGCTTGCATGGGTAATCGCGGTAAGATTGACTCTGTGATGAGGGGCCATTTCCCAAAGGGGGGAGTGGACAAACCCGTTCATAGTCGAAAGACATGGGAAACAGTGTGTCCGCCTGCGTGGCGGATGGATAAAGGAGAATGATCATGAAGTTCAGTCGCACATGTGGGGTGGCGGCAGCAATGCTGGGAGCGGCGTTGGCCAGTTCCAGTGCCATGGCGTCGGTTAATGTTCTTTGGAACCCGGATGCCGCCGGCCCCGATCCGACGGTGACTGTCGGCGGATTGGACTGGTCGACGGGTAATATTCTGGCGGTGGGTGGCGTGAACGCCTTCAACGCCTACGTCACCTCCAAGGGAACCGTGCAACTGCCGATCCAGGTCTACGCTCAGGCCAGACTTGCGAATTTCTTGAGTCCATCGCCATCGAGCACGCCCATCGGTGGGTTAGGCCTCAACCAGCCCGGTGGTTACGAATACACTGTGGTCGCAGCCTATCGCGAAGTGATTACCTTTGCGGCTCAGGGCGGCGGGGTGAATGTGGCAACCTTTGGCTACCTCCCCGGTGGCGAAAACTACATCAAGGTCTACCAGGACCCCTCCCGCAATGCTAACGATCTGGCGGGGACAGGTTTCGCCGACGGTAACTTGGTCATGTCGGGTTCCATCAATGGCATGAGCCCGGGCGCAGGTTTCAATGCCGGCACAATCTCGCCCGTGCCCTTGGACAACAACGGAACCAATAACTACCCCGGCTTGGACACGGTAACCGGCCAGGGCAGCACGACCGTCACTGCGGATAACCTCGTGGTGGACCCGAACTACGTGACCCTGCCGACCGCGCCGCTCATGAGTGACTTCACCCTGTTCACCAACCAGCTCCTGCTGCCGTTCCAGACCACGGACCCCTCGGCCCAGTTCTACATCGGCGGCGTTGAGACTCCGGCCGGGGCAGGCAATCCTTTTGACCCCGTGTATGGCATCGGGCCCATCAATGGTGTCGGCGGCCCCTCCCTCCAGATTCAGGGGGATGCGTCGCAGAACTTCGATATGAAGCCGATCGGCGTGCCCGAGCCTGTCACCGCGTCCTTGGGCCTGCTGGGCCTGAGCGCTCTGGGGCTTCTGGCCAGCCGCCGCCGCACGGCTTGAACACCCTGCAACCCAGCCAGTGGCTAAAACAAGACCCCGCCTTCGGGCGGGGTCTTTTGTTTTTCCGGGAACCAAGGCCAGCTATGCGGCCGCGGTTGGCACTGGGATTCCTGATCCAGCCACCCGGCTGAATCCATCCAACGGGCATTCCTGAACTTTCTGCAGAATGTCCACGATGCGGCTGAAGAAGCGTGCGGCCTGAGCCCCGGCCATGATCCGCCGATCGAAAGTGAGCACCAGATTGAAGGTCGGCCGGGCCACCACCTCGCCGTCGACCACCACCGGCCGGGGTTTCACCAGGCCGAAAGAAACCCCCAGCGGCGACGTCCAGGTCGCCACCAGGCTGTCCACCCCATACTTGGCCGGTGAACTCACCAGCACCGCCGCGCCCCGCCACTTGACCCACAACGACGGCGCCATCAGGGGCAGACGCAGCAGCAGCTTGCCCAGCCACGATGGCGTGCGGGTCATGACATTATGAAAGTCGCGCCACTGCCGGTTGTTCTCTTTCGTGCTGCGGGCCAGGTCGGCCAGTTGGCGGGTGATCTCCGCCAGAGGCAACTGGTCGGCGTCGCGCAGGATGTCGGCAAAGGTAACCGACTCGGCGCCTTCCTCGGCACGCTCAACGGCCACCGCAATGTCGCAGTGGAAGAATTTCTGAACCCGCGGATAGGCCCAGGGCGTCCAGATACGCCGCGCCACCCGACGATTGGCATACGGGAACTCCCGAAGGGCCAGTGCCGTTGCCTTGACCACAAACGCCGTATAGGAGGGTTTGCTGATCCCCGCTTGCGCGGCCCCCTGACGCGCGGCCTCCACCTGCGTCAAGTCCACCTGGGACACGAAGGTCACCGTCCGCCCCGGGTGGATCTCCGTCTCGATCATGCCGCGAATGCCTTCAAAAAGGCGGTTCCGCGGCTCCATGGCGTAGTTGCGTGCTCTTGACTGCTTGTTCATGCCCTGTTTGCCTCCAGGAGGTACCCTCCGCCGGTCACCGACGGCCGCTCGGTCGGGCCGGCACGGGCCCCGCGAGTTTCTGACGGCGCCGCCCGGCCGCTCAGCACGTTCTGCAGGATTTCGTTAAAGCGCGTTGCCGGATCGAAACGCGTGATGCTCCGGGCCAACGCCTGGGCCGCCTGCCGGTAGCGGGGGTCGCTCCGCACCCGCTCCACGGCCTGGGCCACCGCCGCCCCGCGGCAGGGCCCCGAGCGCAGCAGCAGGCCCGCCCCGGCACGTTCCACGGCCTGCATCATCAGGAACTGGTCCAGGTTGGAGGCGATGCCCACCACCGGAGTTCCCTGCCTCAGCGCCTGGTAAACCGGGGCACTGCCTCCGTTGCAGACCACGACCGCACTGTGTGCCGCGGCCCAGTCCCCCGGCAGGTATTTCTCCACCCGGATGTTGCCGGGTCGGGGCGGCAAATCGATCCGCCCCGCGGTCGCCGCCAGCACCGATCCTGGATGCTGAGCCAGCGCCCCCAGCAACTCAGGAAGCAGATCGGCACGGCCGGAGGACCCGAGATTGACATACACGGCGCGGGCATCGTCGGGAATCTGGTCCGCCCAGGTCGGCAATGTCTGCGTGGGCTGGGCCCCCAGGGGCCCCAGATAATGATGGGTGCCCGGAGCCGCGTAGGTGGGCGCCAACTCGGGGATGTCCGAGTAAAGCACGGTATCCCCCTGGGTATAGACCGACAGCAGATTCCCCAGGGCCGGTAAGCCGTGTCTGCGGCGCAGCCGGTTCACCGGCCGGGCATGCCAGGCAAACACCGCCGGCCGCACCGCATCAAAAACCCTCTGGCCCAGATGCTGGCCCAGAATCCGCCCCAGGACGTGCTCGGGCAGCGGAAAACTCCACTGCCCGCGGTAGGGGCTCCAATGGGCATTGGTGACATTCATGTAATGCACACCGTGCAATGGCGCGGCGATGCCCAGCGACAGGCGAAAGTCCCCCACCACGACGGCCGGTTCCGTTTGCCGCAAGAGTTCCCGATCCGCAGCGACATACCGCTCCAGCTCGTCCAGGCGGTACAGCGTCGCTCCGGCCCGCAGCCGATCCAGGAACGTCTGGGGTACCATCGTCGCCAGCGGCCAGCGCCGCCCCGGCCCCTCACCCAGGAGCGACCAGCAGCGCGGGTCGCAGGCGAAATGGACTTCAAAGTGT
>JAJXSS010000092.1 GCA_021784455.1 Planctomycetota bacterium | reverse complement strand
GGACGCAAGGCGGTGGAGAAGGGCCTGACCACGCCGGAACAACTGGCCCAGATGACGGATGAGGAGGTCTACCGGTTCATTTTTGCGGCCGGTTTTTCGACGGCGGAAAAGGTGACGGACCTGTCGGGGCGGGGGGTGGGGATGGATGTGGTGCGTACCAACATTGCCAAGCTCAACGGCCAGGTGAACGTGCACTCCACCCGGGGCCAGGGCACGACGATTGAGATACTGATTCCGCTGACGGTGGCCATCATGCCGGCCATGGCGGTGGGCGTGGGGACCAGCCTGTATTGCGTGCCCCTGCAGAGCATTGTGGAGATCGTCAAGCCGGAGGCGGCGGCGGTGCACACGGTGGGGGGCCAGCCGGTGCTGCGGCTGCGGGATACGGTGCTGCCGCTGGTGGATCTGCGGCGGCGGCTGGGGGAGACGGGCGGCGGGGGCAGCGCCTTCGCCGTGGTGGTGGCGGTGGGCGAACAGCGGGCGGGCCTGATGGTGGACCGGCTGATCGGCCAGCAGGAGATCGTGATCAAGCCGCTGGATGACAAGTACACCAGCGGCGGCCCCTTCAGCGGGGCCACCATCCGCGAGGATGGGGATGTGAGCTTGATTCTGGATGTGATTCAACTGGTGCGCAGCGCCCAGGTCCAGGAAAGAAAGGCTGCGTGAGCGGGGAAGACCCCCCGGAAACAGCCCCGGCCCCGGCCCCCGGCCCCCGGCCCCCGGCCCCCGGCCCCCGGAACAGGGCCCTCGAGCCGATGGAACTCCCCGAACCCCGGGGAAATTCCGGAGCCGGCCCAGGATGGGACGTTTGAGGGGATAACGCGACGTTACTTGGCCCATAAGGAGCAATGACTGTGGACAGTTCTTACATCATGCCGTTCATCAAGTCGGTGCAGAAGGTGTTCGAGACCATGCTGCAACTGCCCGTGATGGTGGGCACGCCGGCCATTACCAAGGGGGGCGAGCCGGCCTATGACATCTCGGGCATCATTGCCATGTCGGGGGATGTGGAGGGCACGGTGGTGCTGAGTTTTCCCACCGCGGTGGCCGAGCGTGCCGTGGCCCTGTTCACGGGGGCCGAGCTGGCCCACACGCACGAGGATTTTCCCGACGCGGTGGGGGAACTGGTGAACATGATCACCGGCAACGCCAAGGCCCAGTTCGCCGGGCGGCGGGTCAACATCAGTTGCCCGTCGGTGGTGATCGGCCAGTCCCACCAGGTGTTTGGCCGTAAAGATGTGGTGTGCATTCTGCTGCCGTGCAGTTCGGATGTGGGTGAATTCGCGGTGGAAGTGGCCCTGCGGCTGCCGGCCGTGGAGGCGAGTGTCAGCAGTCAGACCGGCCAGGCGAATGCCTGACCCCGGGGACGATGGAACAGCGCCCGATACGGGCATGAGGGTTGAACCATGAAAATCCTGCTGGTCGATGATTCGAAGACGATGCGGAACATCCAGAAGGGCATCCTGGCCCAACTGGGGATGTCCGAGGTTCAGGAAGCCTGTGATGGTCTGGACGCCCTGTCCAAGGTGGGCGCCTATGAACCGGACCTGCTGCTGGTGGACTGGAACATGCCCAACATGGACGGCCTGAGCTTCGTGCGCAAGTACCGATCCATGGGCCGACATACGCCGATCATCATGGTCACCACCGAGGCGGAGAAGGCCCGGGTGATCGAAGCCATCAAGGCGGGAGTGAACAACTACGTGGTCAAACCGTTTACACCCGACGGTTTGGCGGAGCGCATCAAGGAGACGATGTCGCGCCAGGCCGCGTGAGCGGCCGCGTGACGGATGCGGCACCAGGGTGCAGAGGAAGGCGGGAGGTGGACCGCTTATGTCCACCGCGACCCAAACCGAACTGCGGGTGGTGGTGGCGCCCGACCGGCGTCGCGCCGAGCTGGTCATTCCGCCGGGCCTGCCGCGGCAGGCCTTGACGGTGGAGACCTGCCAGGCTCTCCTGCGCGCCCAGGGCGTCAAGCTCAACCCCGGGGTGCTCCGCCGCCTGCAGGAAGTGGTGAAAGCCCCGCCGGGGGGCGAAGGCGAAACACGCCTGGTGGTGGCCCAGGCCACCGAGGCGCGGGACGGCCAGGATGGAAAGGTGCTCTGGAGCGTTGATGCGGAGCACGCCCGGGAGAATGCCCAGGGGTCCTACTACGACCGCAGCGTCTTCATCATGGTGAAAGCCGGGCAGGTTCTGGGGCGGATCGAGGCCCCGACAACGGGGCACGACGGGGTGGATGTGACGGGGGGAACGCTGGCGGCCCGGGCGGGCAAACCGGTGGAACTGAAGCTGGATGAGTCGATTCTGCGTGACCCGTCGGGGCAGATGATTGCCCAGGTGGACGGGGCCCTGGTGCGCCAGGGCGTGCGGGCCACCATCCGCAAGGTGCTGGAGGTGCGGGACTACGTGGATTTTTCCACGGGGAACATCGACTTTCCGGGCGATGTCAAGATTGGCCGGGGCATCCGCGACCTGTTTGTGGTCAAGGCCGGGGGCTGCGTGGAAGTGGGGGGGCTGATCGAATCAGCGACCATTGAGTGCGGCGGGGACCTGATTTCGCGGGCGGGCATTGCCGGCCGGGGACGGGGCCAGCTCAAGGTGGGCGGGAACCTGTCGGCGCGGTACCTGGACAATGTACAGGGCGAGGTCCGGGGCGACTTGATCTGCGACCGGGAGGCGATCAACAGCAATCTGGTGGTGCACGGGGCGGTGAAGTCGCCGGGGGGGATGATCCTCGGCGGGCGGCTGACCATCGTGGGCCCGGCGCAACTGGCGGTCGTGGGCAGCGCGGCGGGGGTGGCCACGGAACTGATACTCGGTTCGGTGCCGGGGCTGGAACCGCTGGCGGTCGACCTGGAAGCGCTGGTCCAGGAACTGACTGCGCGGCGGGACCAACTGCAGAAGGAACAGAAGCTCATGCTGCTCAGCAGCCGGTTGACCGCGCAGGATCGAGAGCGCCAGACCGAGATTATGTTCGAACTCCAGATCCTGAACCAGCGTCTGGCGAAGGGGCAGCCGGCTCTGGAGGGGCTGATGCAACGGATCAATCAGAATCGTACGGTCGACCTGTCGGTCGGCCGCTGTCTGCACAACGGGGCGGTGGTCACGGTGGGCAAGATTTCTTACCGCATCAACGGGGATCTGCCCGGCCCGGTGCGCATTCTGCGGGAGAAGGGGGATGTGGTGTACCAGCTTGGCTCGGCCAGCGGCCGGCTGGCCCAGGTGGCGGAAGTACACACGACGGCTTAGGCGGGCTGTCCGCGACTAGGGGCCAAGCCTGGCCCAGGGAGCAAGCGATGCGGGTACTGATTGCCGATGATTCAGCCTTTATGCGCCGGGCCATCAGCCAGATGCTGGCGGGTGATCCTGACATCGAGGTGGTGGGTACCGCCCGTAATGGGCGGGAGGCGGTGGAGATGGCCGGACGTCTGGCGCCGGACGTGGTGACCCTGGACATTGAGATGCCCGAGATGGACGGGCTGACAGCGCTGCGGCACATCATGCGGCAGTGCCCCACGGCGGTGCTGATGCTGTCCTCGCTGACCACGGAAGGCTCGCAGGCGGCCCTGACGGCGCTGCAACTGGGGGCGGCGGATGTATTGGCCAAGGACATGAGCCAAGTGTCGCTGTCGATTACCAATATCCGCGAGGACCTGCTGCGGCGGGTGAAAGCCATCGCGGGCGGCGCCCGGCGCCGCCGGCCGGCCGGGGCCTTCAGTGCCGCGGCGGCGGGGGCGATGGCGGAGGTGCCGCGGTATCGGCCGGGACAGTTTGATGTGATCTGCATCGGTTCCTCCACCGGGGGGCCTCCGGTGCTGGAGACGATTCTCTCGGCGCTGCCGGGCAACCTGTCGGCGCCGGTGGTGGTGGCCCAGCACATGCCCGAAATCTTCACACGATCGATGGCCCAGCGCCTGGGCGAGATCTGTGCCATGCCGGTGGTGCATGCCGCCGACCATATGCGGCTGGAGCCGCGGGCCATTTACATCGCTCCCGGGGGCCGGAATGTGCACCTGAGCAAGACCGGCCTGGCCCGGTGGGAGATTTTGGTCAATGAGGAGCCCCAGGCGGCGCTATACCGGCCCAACGTGAGCGCCTTGTTCGCCTCGGCGGCCCAGGCCATGGGCGGGCGTACGCTGGCCCTGGTGCTGACGGGCATCGGGGATGACGGTTTGGAAGGGGCGCGTCTGCTGCAGCAGCGTGGCGCGGTTGTCCTGGCCCAGAACCAGGAGACGTGCGTGGTGTATGGCATGCCCAAGGCGGTGACGCAGGCGGCGGTAGTCCAGGCCAGCCTGGCCCCGGTCGACCTGGCCCGGGCGTTGCAGAGCCTGGCCCGGGGAAGTCCGATGCCACTGGCAAAAGCCGGGTGAGCGGCACGGAGACGCCGGGGCGTGATCCAGCGCCGCGAACGGGTTTTCCAAGACGCGCCTTCACCGTGGTGCGGAGGTTTGCGGGAAGGCGGGAGAAGATATCCGGGCCAGCCCGGAGCCAGGCGCTATTTCTTGGGTTGGGTTTTGCTGCCCCCGAACAGGCCGCCCAGGCCTTGGGTGAGGCTCTTGCCGGCCTGTTCGGCAGCCTGGGCAGCGCCGCCCCCGATATTGCCGATCTGCTGGCCCAGGTTGCCGGCCACGGAAACGCCCTGCGAAGCCAGGGATTGCAGCCCGCCCAAGCCCTTGCCCAGGTCGCCGCTGATGTCGCTGGGCAGAATGTCCTTACCCACGCTCAGGGCCGACGCCAACGAGGCCTTGACCACGACGCCGGCGACTTCGGACATGTTCATGTTGCCGCCCGAGCCCACATCATGCAGCACGATCTCGTCCACCTTCACCGGCATGGACGCGCTGGTCAGGGGCATCTGGGCCTGCACCGAAAGATTTTTGATGACCAGTTCCTTGATGACGAATTTCTTGCCCGGCTTCTGGCTGGCCGGCTGGGCGCTGGTGGATTCCTGGGATTTCATGTGGGCCAGGATGACGTCATAATTGGCCTGGCCATCCTTATTTTTTTCCAGGTTGATGCTCAAGCCGTCCAGTTCCAGGTGGGGCACCACCACCGTGTTGCCCAGCAGGGAGCCCAGGGAAACGTCCACAGAACCGCTCTTGAGGGCCAGGAAGTCGGGGGTGGTGAACTGCATGTTGGCGGGATTGGCCACAGCGAGATTGCCCATGCTGACGTGGCCCGAGAGGATGCCGATGTGCAGGCTGCCCAGGGTGGTTTGCACGCCCAGGGCCCGGGTGGCGGCGAACTGCACGCCGCTGCGGGCGATCTGGTTGATGAAGACGATGGCCAGGACGACGGCCAGAATCAGGACGATGACCACGCCGAGGAGGATCTTCCAGACCAGTTTCATCTTGCGGACCCCTGTTAATGGAGGTGCGGAAAGCGATACGGTCGACGCAAAATAATGATAGCCTGATCAGAGGTGATGCGTATGTCGATTGACAGCGATTTGCGATTCATGCGGCGGGCCCTGGCCCTGGCCCGGCGAGGCCAGGGGCGGGTGGAGCCCAACCCGATGGTGGGTTGCGTGCTTGTGCGCCAGGGGCGGGTGGTGGCCCAGGGTTATCATCGGGTTTTTGGCCGGGCCCACGCCGAGGTGGAGGCGCTGGCCGCGGCCGGGCGGCAGGGGGTGGAGGTGGCGGGGGCCGATGTTTATGTGACGCTGGAGCCGTGCTGTCACCAGGGCAAGACGCCGCCGTGCACCCAGGCCCTGATCCGGGCCCGTCCGCGGCGGGTGGTGGCGGCGATGGTGGATCCGTTTCCGCAGGTGGCCGGGCGGGGTCTGGCCCGCCTGAGGGAAGCGGGGATTGCGGTGGACGTGGGGGTGGGGGAAAGCCTGGCGCGGGAGTTGAACGCGCCCTTTATCAAGCGGGTGACGACCGGGCTGCCCTGGGTGATCGCCAAGTGGGCCCAGACGGTGGATGGCCGGATCGCCACGCGCACGGGGCAGAGCCGGTGGATCAGCGGTGCCCAGTCGCGGCGCCTGGTACACGAGATCCGGGGGCGGGTGGATGCGGTGATGGTGGGGATCGGGACGGTGCTGGCAGATGATCCGGCCCTGACGGCGCGGGAGGTGAAGGCGCGGCGGCTGGCCCGGCGGGTGGTGGTGGACCCGCATTTCAAGATTCCCGGGGCGGCGCGGCTGGTGCAGTCGGCGGCGGCGCCGGTGCTGATCGCCACCACGCAGGCGGCGGTGGCGGGCGACCCTCGGAAAGCGGAATCACTCCGGGCGGCGGGGGTGGAGTTGTTCTTGCTGGCCGAGCGGCCGGGGCCGCTGTACCCGCTGGCCCCCTTGCTGCGACACCTGGTGGAAGGGCATCAGGCGACCAACGTGCTGGTGGAGGGCGGAGGGCGGCTGCTGGGGGCGCTCTTGGATGAGGGACTGGTGGATCAGGCCCTGGTGTTCCTGGCCCCCAAACTGCTGATCGATGAACAGGCCCGGCCGGCGCTGGCCGGCGCCCCTCGGCCGGAACTGGCCGCGGCGGTGCCACTGCGCCTGCACCGGATGCAGCGGCAGGGGGAGGATGTTCTCCTGGACTATCGCGTGGGCGGGGAACCGGCCAAAGGTTCGGTCTGAACGGGACTGGCCGCGACTCTGGATGAGATGGGCCGCCACTGCCCACGGGATGAGCAAGCGGTCTTCGTAGGGCGCGCTAGTGCGTGCCTTTTTCCGGCCAAGTCCGCTTTGTGGGCGCCTTTTCTGTCCAGACCATGCACTGACAGTAGTCCGTTCAGGCCGCGGCGGTTTCCACCCGGCCGGGAAGTTTGCTCAGAATGAGTTTTTTCAGTTCCACTATGTTGCCTGCGTTGTGGATATCAATGCCCACCAGTTTGTCCGTGGCGTCGCAGTCGAGGACCACCTCGTCGGGAATCTCCCGGTTGTCGGCGCCGGGCCGATCCGAGAGCTCGATGTCAAGCCAATCCGTATCAGGGTAATCGTTCAGTTTCAGGGCCTGAATCCGTGATCGGAAAGGCATGATGCATTGTCGGCTTAGCCGCCAACGGTACGACTCCCAAATATCGTCCAGCCAGGTCAGGGATCGCCGCCTCCAAGCGATACCGCTTGCGTGCCTGTGTTTCACAACGTACCGCGTGCTCCACGGCATAAGCGCACCACTCCTTCTTCAAATAAGGGCGCTTGCGCAGGACCTGCTTGTCGAGATCCGTAAACGGATATTCCGCCGTGAGCAACCAGTCTGAGAAGGCACGCCCCTATCGTCAGACTGTCGGGGTCTTCCTTTCGGGGCGCGGAAAAGGGATTGCGAAAAGGAGGAAGGTGTCACGAAAAATCATTCTGACACCTCGTATTTCTGCTTCCTGTCGCCGCGTCTCAGCGGGAGGGGCTGCGGGGGTTGAGGGTCAGCGTGGTCTGCTGCTGGCGGCGCCAGATTTCCAGAGGAACCGGCTTGCGGGACTGGAGGGCCCGGGCCCAGGCCTGTGCGACCGCCGCGGGGGTATTGGTCGGTTGGCCAGCGCAGCTCAGAATCACATCGCCCCGTCTTAGCCCCAGGGCGTAGGCTTCGCTGCCACTGGGGGCGCTGACGATCAGCACTCCGCGCTGACTGTCCATGCCGGTGGCGCTTTGCTCGCCCAGCCCGGTGAGCTTCTTGAGGGTTGCGCCGCGCCAGCTCACGGCGGGTTGGGCCGGGCCGCTCTTGGGGGCGGGCCCGGCATCCGGAAGCGCGGGTGTCTGGGCCAGGGCGCGAAGCCCGGGGCTGGTGACACCGAACTCGTTCATGGGGAAATTCTTGAAGCCGATCTTGAGAGCCGGGGAATCGTGCTGGACGCGGTAATCGCCCCGGGAAGGATCCACGAACCGCGGCTGGCCCGCGATCGAGTGCTGGTCCACCCCCCACTTGTGGGATTGGGCAAGCGACGCGGGATCGGGCAGCAGGTTGTCGTCGATGCCCTTGCTCCAGTGATACATGAGCGCGGGCCGGTAGGCCTGCGCGACGATGTTGTGGGCGAAGACATCCTGCGAGTGGACGAACCAGACCTGGGGGTAAAACGTGCAGTCAACCATGATGTTGTTTTCGACGATGCGGTAGTAGCCTTCGCGGTTCTTGATCCCGCCGTGCAGGCAGATGTTGTTGTAGATGCGGTAATTGGACGAGCCGTCGTCGAGGTCGATGTCCCAGCCGTGGTCGCACCGCCAGCGGCTGTTGCGGATCGTGTTGGGCTCGACGGTGTCGAGCCGGGCCAGGGCGGGCAGGTCCTCGGCGGGGGCCTGGCGCAGATGCCAGTAGCGATCGCGGCCCCACGAGTTGAAGCTGCCGTTGTCGCCGGTCTCCAGTACGGTGTTGAACACGTCGCAATACTCGATCACGTCCCCGCCCCAGCAGCCGTCCCCGATGTTGATTCCGGCGCGGGGGCAGTTGTAGATGGAACAATGGCTGACCGTGATGCGGGCGGCCATGTCGATCTCCACGCCGGCCACCTGCTTTTCGACCCGGCCGATGTCGTGAATCAGACAATCCTCCACCCGGCAGTCGGCCGGGTAATCAGGGGTCTTGGGGCCGGGGGTTTTGTCGATCTGGTCGTAGCTCAGTGACTGCCCGTAACTCAGCAGGGGATTGCGTACCGCGCTGACGCTGCCGACGAAGCACACCCCGCTGGCGCCCGCGCCGTCGATGAGGCCGTGCTCGACGACAATCCGGCGGTTGTAGTCACTGACAAAGACCGCGTTGCCCCCGACATGGTCGAACGTGCAGCCATCGATCGTGATGTCCTGGCCGCCCACGATGGTGACCGCCCCGCCGCGGTAGATCCTCCAGTCGCTGCGCAGCAGGGGCTCGCGGGTCTTCATGAAGGTGCGGGCGGTGTGCATGATCCGCAGGTGGCGCAGCGTGATGTGCGTGACCGGGTGCTTCTGTGAGCCGGCAAAATCCACGGCCTGATCAAACCCGCTGACCTCGATCACGGCCCGGTCCAGATCGACCCCTTTGGGGGGCATGAAATAGAGAATGTGGGCGGTGCGGTCGAGGTACCACTCGCCGGGGGCGTCGAGTTCCTCAAAGATGCCCTCGACCATGCGGTACTTGGCGCTCATCTTCCCGGGGCGGTTGTTCTGCCAGCCCCCTTCGAGTTGGAGCGTGCCGTCGGGGTTTACACCGGTGATGAGGTAGCTGTAGCTGCCCCAACTGGCCCCGTGCAGGGCGTGCACGAACCCGCCGACGGGGTTTTTCCAGGTGCGTACGCGGGCCGGGTCGATGGCATGGGGGGAGGAGCCGTGGAAGGGCCGGGCGCTGGGATCATAGTTGGGATAGCGCGCCAGGTGCTGGAGCTGGCCGTTCACGAACAACTGATCAAAAGCGGCGTCGGCGGGGACGGGCGTCTGAAAAATGCCGCGCTGATAGGGCGTCCACTGCGCGTGGATCCGCCGACCGGCGGAGAGTGTGACCGGGGCGTCGCCCGCGGCCTCGAGGGTGAGCGGGGCGTTAGCCGGGCGGGCATCGGCGGCCGTGAAGACCAGGGGCTGGTCGAGGTAGTAGGTTCCGGCCTGCAAGCGGATCTGGACCGGAACTGCGGGGTGCTGGCGGGCCGTGGCGACCGCCGCCGCAATCGCCCGGCCGCCCTCCGCGGGGGACAGGGTGATCTGGAACTCCTGGGCCTCCGTCATCGAGCCGGTGATGGTTACGGTCAACAGTGCCATCCATAAGAACGTTCTTGGCATGTTTGTCTGGTGGCGCTACCGGGTTGTGTGTTTGATTCGCCCACCGGATCATACGACGATGATCAGATTGCCGCGGACTTCCAGAACGCGGACTTTGCGGCCGGGCTCGATCCATTCGCCGCGGCTGGAGACATCGACCAGTTGTCCGCCGAAGCGGGCCTGGCCGGTGGGCTTGAGGCCGGCGACGACCTCTCCCTCATCGCCCACGGCGATGCGGCCCTCGCCCAGCACATCGGCGCCGCTCAGAGGGGCGGGGCCGGCCCCGGCCAGGGCGGGCTCGGCGGGTTGGGCGTGGTGCAGGATCAGGCGGTTGAAGAGCGGCAGGCTGCCGAGGTGCTGGGCCAGGAAGAACATGATGACGCCGGCGGCGATCATGGCCAGCAGCACGCACAGGGCCGACCATTCCAGGGAGGGCATGGTGGGCAGGGCGGAGTTGCTGGCGGTGGGCACGCCCACCAGGATCAGGCCGGCAAACATGCAGATCAGGCCCGTGATCCCCAGGATGCCAAAGCCGGGGGTGATGAAGATTTCGATGAAGAGCAGCACGAAGCCCGCCAGCACCAGCAGCAGGTGCCACCAGGAGGCCAGGCCGATGAGGAAGGGGGCTCCCAAGAGCAGCACCAGGGCCAGCACGCCCAGGATGCCCGGCACACTGATGCCCGGGGCGTGCAGTTCGAGGTAGAAGCAGACCATCGCGATGACCAGGAGGATGGCCTTGACCCAGGGCTGGGTGAGCCAGTAGGCGACGCCTTCGACCCACATCTGGTCGTAGCGGACGATGTGGGTGGTGTGCAGGAACCGGGCCAGGTCGGCCTGGTCGCGCACGATGCCTTTGGCCAGGCCGAACTGCAGGGCCCGGTTCTGGTTCAGGGTCAAGAGGGTTTTGCCATCGTGGAAGGGCTCGTGGATGGTGGAGAGGTACTGGCCGCGGGTGACCAGGCGCCAGTGGCCGCGGTCGGCGGGGGTGGCCTCGGGCTGGGTCTCGGGGACGATCGGCCCGGCCGCCGGGGCATTCGCGGTGGATTCCACAGGTGCCTGGCCCAGGACCATCCAGCGGTAGTCGGATTCATCCACCACCTTGCGCTGGCCGGTGGCGGGGTTTTCCACGAGGTAGAGTTTGATCCCCAGTTGGCACATGGCATCGAAGAGGGGGAAGTCGTAGCCATTGAGGGTGGCCGACTCGCGGAAGTCCTCGAGCAGGGGGGACAGGGCCTTGGCCCGCTCGGTGGGGGCGAGGCTCTGGCCCTCGACGATGGGGGCGCAATCCCCCAGCACGGAGGAAGGGGCCATGACGATCCAGTTGCAGGCGGCGGCGACGACCGTGCCGCCGGAATAGGCGTGGTCATTGATCCAGGCCAGGGTGGGCGTGCCCTGGGCGGACAGGCTCTTGATGTAGCGGCTGATATCGAGGCTGGCGTTGAGGAAGCCACCGGGGGTGTCGAGTTCGACCACGATGAGGTTGCAGCCGTCGGCCACGGCCTTATCGCAGCGGCGTTTGAAACTCTCGAAGGTGAAGCGGTAGATCCGGCCGTCGATGCGGACGATGCCGACTTTGGCCCCGGTGGGCAGGGCGTTCATGCCCGCGGGCATGGTGGCCGGGGGATGGGCCGCCGGGCGCGGCGGGGGCGCGGCGGGGGGGACGGGGTCCTGGGCCCCGGCGGCGCCGCCCAGGGCGGTGAGGGCCGCGA
>JAJXSS010000527.1 GCA_021784455.1 Planctomycetota bacterium | reverse complement strand
CCGCCCGGCGGATGCCATCGCCCGCTTCGGCGGGATGGCCGGTGTCGCCGGCCGCGGCTGGGCCGGGAGTGGCGGCCGAGGGCTGGTGCTGGGACCGGCGGCGCTGGGGCAGGGGGCGTGCGTGGGCCACCATGGAACGCCCCGGCGAGAGATAAACTCGACCGGACACCCTCCTCGGGAATGTCCTGGCCAGAAAATGTGTATCACGACTATATATAGGCTTAAAAAATGCAATGATAAGTCAAGCCGTTTCCGCCGGTTCGGACCCGACGGTCTCCCTCAGGCGTATGATTGCCGACATCGGCAGGAGTCCTCCTATGGCAGAGCTGGAAAAGGCGATTAAAGCCGGAAAGTTGCGGGCTGGCATGAACTTCAACCAGAGGGTGTGGGCGGTGTGCAGCCGGATTCCGCGCGGCAAGGTGGCGACGTATGGCCAGATCGCCCGCACGCTGGGGACTCCGGGGGCCGCCCGGGCGGTGGGTTCGGCGTTGCACGTCAACCCCTACGCCCCCCAGGTGCCCTGCCACCGCGTGGTGGGATCCGATGGCAGCCTGACGGGCTACGCGGGTGGGCTGACAAAGAAACGGACGCTGCTGGCCCGGGAGGGCGTGGTCTTTTGCGGGCTTAAGGTGGACCTGGCCCAATCCGCCGCATCGCTGTAGGGCCCGCCCCGGGGTTCCTACAGGCCGCGCGGCTGCGTGCCTTCGGGTTGGTTCGGCCCTGGCCGAACTCTCTGAGTTCTCCTGGCTCTGGTCGAACGTTTTGTCTGGCAGGCTAAAGGAGATGTTCGGCTGGGGCCGAATCTACAGGGGATTTCCCGCGGGTGCCTGCCAAAGCAGGCGAGAATCACACCCCGTTTTTGAAGTGCCGCGCTATTTCGCCCTTGATCGCATCCAGTTCCGCCCCGGTCAGTTTCAGGTCGCCGGCTGCGGCGTTTTCCACAGCTTGCTCGGGCGAGCGGGCGCCAACCAGGGCGTGGGTGAGTCCCGGTTGGACCAGCGTCCAGGCGATGACCACCTGGGCCAGCGTGGACCGATGGGCCCGGGCGATGGGCTGGAGTTTGTCGTGGAAGCCCTGGACCCGAAGCAGGTTTTCGCGGCTGAAGCGAGGGTGGGTGGCCCGTTGATCTCCCGGGGGCCACTGGCGATCGGGGCCGATCTTGCCCGTCAAGAGGCCCAGCGCCAGCGGCGAATACGCCAGTACGGCCATGTTGTGGGTCTGGCAGTAAGGCAGTTGCTCTTTGGCCAACTGCCGGTCCAGCAGGCTGAACTTTTCCTGGTCCGCATCCACGGGGCCCAGGCGGCGGTAGCGGTCGAGTTGGGCCACCTGGGCGTTGCACACACCAATGGCCCGTATCTTGCCTTCGGCTTTGAGGTCTAGGAGCACGCCCATCGTGTCCTCGATGGGCGTGGTGGGGTCCTGCCAGTGGGTCTGGTAGAGGTCGATCGCTTCGCAGTGGAGGCGGCGCAGGCTGTCTTCCAGCTCGTGGCGGATGGAAGTTGGTGCCAGGTAGCGGTGCAGACGTCGGGTGGGGCGGCCCCTGGAAACCTGTCGGCCGGCATCATCGGTGGCGAAAAAGAACTGCCCGGCGGTGATGTCCCAGCGCAGGCCGCATTTGGTGGCCAGCAGGACCTTATCGCGCCGGCCGGCTATGGCCTTGCCCACGATTTCCTCGGCCAGGCCAAAGCCGTAAGCGGGGGCGGTGTCGAGGAGGTTGATCCCGGCATCGAGGCTGGCCTGAATGGCGGCGATGGCCGTGGTCTCGTCCGTTCCGCCCCACATCCAGCCCCCGATGGCCCAGGTGCCCAGACCGATGACCGAAGCGGACAGACCCGACTGACCCAGGGGACGGTATTGCATCATGCATTCTCGAAGGCGAAGGAGGCTTCATTCCGCGCTTACCGCGCAGAAGTGGAGTGTAACGCAATCGAACGTGCTATGGGCGTGTCTCGCTGCCCCGAGACGTAAGGAGGGCGCGACACGGCCGGCGGGTGGTGATAATGCGATGAATGGGATTTCAACAGTTTTGGCCGGACAGGTCTGCCTCCGCAGATAAGGCCAAAACGCCTAGTCCCGGGGTCCGCCCGGGGTCCGCAGGAGTTCATGCCGCCTTGAGGCCCGAGTGTTGCAGATAATCGTGGAGGCGCCGGCGATCGACATGGTGGACAAACTTGTCGAACGTCATCCCCATGCGCACCGGGCCGGGCTCATCGGTGTCGTCGTGGATGCGCACGACCCGGCCGGTGGCGTGGAAGGTGGTGTGCTCGGTGCCCGGGAGCATGGCCCGCACTTCCACTTCAGTACCCGGCGGCAGGGCGGCATCCAACTCAAAGCGCATGCCCACCGCGCTGATGTCGTAGATGTAGCCCGTCCAGAGATAACGTTCGGTACCCGCCGGCCGGACACGGACCAGCGTGTACATCGCAGGGAGCCGTAACCGTGGATACTGCCTTGACTCGTCTGCTGAACCTGGCTGCAACTGCATGATGCGTGCCTCCGGTGCGCCCCGCCCGGGATGATTT
>JAJXSS010000526.1 GCA_021784455.1 Planctomycetota bacterium | reverse complement strand
ATTTCCATCTGGTCGATGCGGTCATCGTTGGCCACGATCTGGCGGGCCAGCACCGGATCGCGTAACTGGACGGCGCGAATGCCGCCCTCGAAGCTTTCTTCGACCAGGGCGCCCAGAGCCAGGATGCGCTTCTTCAGGCGTTCGATCTGTCGCAGCAGATGGACTGACATAATTTATCTCGATCCCTTCATTAAACCACCAAGGACACCAAGAGCACCAAGTCCAGAAAGAGGATCGAACCACGAAGGCCCGAAGAAGACAGACTTATTCTAAGAGCGATCCGCTCGGGCGTTACCTTGGTGCTCGTGGTGTCCTTGGGGGTTCGATTGGTTCCTGCTCTTCTTCGTGTTTGCGTGGCTTCGTGGTTCCAAGCCCGGCCCTTCAGCCGAAGCGACCGGTGATGTAGTCTTCGGTTTCCTTGAGCCTGGGCTTGGTGAAGGTCTCCAGCGTGGGGCCGAACTCGACCAGCCGGCCCAGGTACATGAAGGCGGTGAAGTCGCTGGTCCGCGAGGCCTGCTGCATGTTATGGGTCACGATGACGATGGTGTACTGGCCCTTCAATTCCTGCATCAGATCCTCGATCTTGCCGGTGGCGATGGGGTCCAGGGCCGAGCACGGTTCATCCATCAGCAGAACGGACGGTTCCAGGGCGATGGTGCGGGCGATGCACAAACGCTGCTGCTGGCCGCCGGACAGGGCCGCGCCCGGGCGTTTGAGCTTGTCCTTGACCTCGTCGAACAGAGCGGCCTGGCGCAGGGCGCGTTCGACGCGGTCCTGCAGATCGCTGCGGCTCATTTTGTAGTGCAGGCGCAGGCCGTAGGCGATGTTGTCGAAGATGCTCATGGGCATGGGCGTGGGCCTCTGAAAGATCATGCCCACGTGGCGGCGCAGTTCCAGCATGTCCACGGAGGGGTCGAGGATGTTTTGCCCGTCCAGGAGCACTTCGCCCGTGGCGTGCTGATCGCGGTAGAGTTCGAAGATGCGGTTGTAGGTGCGCAAATGGGTGGATTTGCCGCAGCCGGAAGGCCCGATGATCGCGGTGATGCGGTTGGCCGGCAGATCCATGTTGTTGTCGAAGAGGGCCTGGTGCTTGCCGTAGTAAAAGTTCAAGTGGCGCACCGAGACCTTGACGGGCGCCGGGTCGGCCGCCGCCTTGCCGCTGCTGCTGGCGGCCGCCAGCGGATGCACGTCCCGGCCGGCCGCCGGCGCCGACGCAGGGCCGGGGGGGGCCGCCGGTACCTGCACGGGCTTGGGGAGGTTGACGGGGGCCTGAATATTCATGTCGCTCATGGTGGTTGGCACGGCGCAGGTTCCATGGCCCATCGAGGCGGCGCCCCCCGGGGGGGGCCGGTTCAGCATTGGGCCGCGTGGTTCAGCGATGCATTTTCACGGTACGCTTGCGGGTGGCGAAACGCACGGAGGCGCTGAACACGAACACAAGGGTCACCAGTACCAGGGCCGCTGTCCAGGACTGGGCCGTCATCTGTGGATTGTTGGACTGCGAATAAAAGTAAATACGTTCGGGCAGCGCATCCATCTGCTGTGTGGGGCTATAGGTCAAAGCGGTGTTGCCAAAGGAGGTGAAGAACAAGGGCGCGGTTTCGCCGGCGACGCGGGCGATGGCCAGAAGAATGCCGGTGATGACCCCGGGCATGGCCGTCGGCAGGATGACACGGAACAAGGTTTCCGTTTTGGATGCGCCCATGCCCATCGACGCCTCGCGATGGAAAATGGGCACCAGCCGCAGCATTTCTTCGGTGGCGCGGGCCACGATGGGCAGCATGATGAACGACAGCGCCACCGCCCCCGCCCAGCCGGAATAGTGCTTGGGAATGCCGCACCACTGCTGCACCACCGATTCCCAGTGGCCGACGGTGTTCATCAGGGCGCTGAACCAGCCGACGGTCCCGGCCCCGCCGGCCGCGTGGCCCAGAGCCGCCTGGGACAAAGGCCGCGTGTTGACCACCAGAACCACATAAACCAACAGGCCAAAGAGGATGGTCGGCGTGCCGGCCAGGACATCCAGAACCGTGCGTACCCAGTTGGAGGCCCATCCCCGGTGGGCGTATTCGGCCAGGTAAATGCCACACAGCATGCCGACCGGCACCCCGATCGCGCTGGCCAGGCCCACCAGGATCAGCGTGCCGACGATCGAATTGCGCATGCCCATGGGCGTATCCAGGGGCAGATTGGTGAAAAAGCTCCAGTTCAGGTGGGCGATGCCCTTGATGACCATGTAGCCAAGGATCAGGATCAGGATGGCCAGTGCCGCCGCCGCCGCCAGACTGCAGGCGCCTTGCGCGGCCAGGCTGAGCACGCGGGCCGCCCGGCCCCGCCGGCGTGCGCTGCGCAGAATCCCGGACGCCGGGGGCGTTGGCCGCGGCGCGGGCGCCGGGGCCTCGTCGGGCGGCACGGTCAACGCGGAGGATGCGTAATCGCAGGGCATGGCTCTTCTCGCGTCAGGCGGAAGCCTGGCTGGCTTGAATCCGGTTAAGCAGCAGGCGGGCGGCCAGCGTCACCAG
>JAJXSS010000091.1 GCA_021784455.1 Planctomycetota bacterium | reverse complement strand
GGCTTTGGAAACTCTGGACCAGAGCAATCTCTGGTCCGGCTACTGGAAACTGGCCCTGGCTACCCCCAATTGACCCTGCCCGGAAATCTTGTCACGCCCCCGCCACAGAGGTGCCCCCCCGCATTCGCCTTAGTAGGCCCAAAAAGGCTACAATCTCCCGTCTTGAGCCGCCCTTTGTCCTCCTGATGGGTGGCTGGACCTCTGTTTGAGACAATGCATGCTTTTGGTCGACCAGCATTCCGATACCGCCATCAGGCAACGACTCACCGCCGAACTCGGCCGGATCGAGCAGCGGTTCAATGCGGAACTCGCCAGCGATCTGGCCTGCGTCAATCGCCTGGTGGAACACGTCGGGCGCTACCGCGGCAAAATGCTGCGGCCGACCCTGGTGCTGGTCGCCGGCCTGTGCGCCGCCCGGCCCGGGCAGGAACTCGGCCCCGCCCATTCCGATGCCGCCGTCGTCGTGGAACTGACACACATGGCCACCCTTGTCCACGATGACATCTTGGATGAGGCCCAGATGCGCCGCAAGGGCGCCACGGTGAACCGCCTGGAGGGCAATGAGACGGCCGTCATGCTCGGCGACTACCTCTTCAGCCATGCCTTCCATCTGTGTTCCCGTCTGCACGACTGTCGCGTCACCCAGGTCATGTCCCGGACCACCAACATCGTCTGCGAGGGCGAACTGCTCCAGTTGGCCAACCGCAACAACTGGGACCTGACCGAAGAAACCTACTTCGACATCATCCGCCGCAAAACTGCCGCCCTGTGCGCCGTCTCCTGCCACCTGGGCGCCATGCTGACCGGGGCCGACGACGCCGTCTGCGACGCCCTGGCCGGGTTTGGCCAGCATCTGGGCATGGCTTATCAGATCGTCGATGACCTGCTCGACCTGACCGGTGACCAGGCCACCGTCGGCAAAACCCTGGGCCGCGATCTGCAAAAGGGCAAGCTCACCCTGGCCATGATCCACGGCCTGCGCGCAGCCGGCCCCGGCGGCCGCCAGACGCTGCTGGCCATCCTGGAACAGCACGGCCTGGGCCGGTCCCAGGGCAACGGCCACAGCCACGCCAACGACCGCAATGGTCTGGACGCCGCTACGGCCGACAAGGTCCGCGAACTGCTGACCGCCCACGGCTCCCTGGAATTCGCTAAGCAAAGTGCTGTCAAGCTGATACAGCAGGCTCAGTCGGCCCTGAGCCCCCTTCCCGACAGCCCCATGCGAAACTTCCTGACCAATGTGGCCCAGGCCGTGGTTACGCGCCGGTCCTGAATTGGCCGATTATGATTCAGGGCTCGCGCTAGGGCCGATCCCGAATTCCAACTGGCCTGAATCGCGAAATGACGGATTGACAGCGGTTTCTGAATGCTCCTAAAATAAGGGGTTTCCGTGAGGCGAGGCCTCTGGGGGAGCAAGGGGGAGTTGACCTTGGGGTGAAGGTCCGGGGAACGCGGACGCTTTATGAGTAACGATCGCCAACGTGTACTCATTCTGGCCGGGCGGGTACCTGCTGCCGCCGCCGTCGCCCAGGCTCTGGCCCCTCTCTACGACGTCGTCTTGGCCGAACGCATGGACGAGGCCCTGGCCAAACTGCGGGCCCAGGATTACCACGCCGTCTTCGCCGATGTGGGGGATTTTCTGCCGCTGGAACGCGGCTTGGTGGGCGACAAATCTTCGCTGGTCCTCAACACCATCGGCGAAGGCGTGTGCATCATCGATGCCGACGGCCGCTGTTCCTGGTCCAACGAAAAGATGCGCAAGTTCGCGCCGGAGGTGATGGAGAAGGTCAAGGCCATCTGCGCCCAGGCCCGCATGCTGTTCGCCAGGCATTCTGGCGGGCTGGACCGCAATTCCTCCGGCCCGCGCAGCAAGAAATACGCCCTGCAGTGCGTCGACCATTATTTTGAGCTGATGGCCTCCCCCGTGATCGATCAGGGCGGCGGCATCCGCCAGGTCGTGGCCGTGGTGTGGGATGCCACCTCCAGCCGCAAATTGCAGCAGAAGCTCGACGCCATCGACGCCGCCGGCCGGGAACTGGCCCGGCTCGAATCCGAAGCCATCTCCAAGTTTGCCCCCGGCGAACGCCTGCAACTGCTCCGCGACAAGATCATCCGCTATTCCAAGGACCTGATGCACTTCGACCACTTCTGCATCCGCATCCTGGACCAGCGCAGCAACAAGCTGGAACTGGTCATCTCCGAGGGCCTGCCCGAAGAAGCCAAGGAAGTGGACCTCTACGCCCAGCCCGAGGGCAACGGCATCTCCGGCTACGTGGCCGCCACCGGACGCAGCTACATCTGCCACGACACGGAAAAGGACCCCCGCTACGTCATCGGCCTGGAGCACGCCAAGAGCTCCCTGACCGTGCCGCTGCTCTTGCACGACAAGGTGGTGGGCATCTACAACATCGAGTCCCAGACCGTCGGGGCCTTCAACGAGGAAGACCGCCAGTTCGCCGAGATTTTCGGCCGCTACATCGCCATGGCCCTGCACATCCTGGACCTTTTGGTGCACGAGCGCTACACCACCAGCGGCCAGCTCGCCGACAACGTGGTGCAGGAGATGGCCGCCCCCCTCAACGATATCGTCACCGAGGCCTCGAGCCTGATGGAGGAGTACATCGGCGACGACACCATGCGCGGCCGGCTCAACAAGATCCTGGAGTACGTGGAGAGCATCCGGGCCACCATCAGCAACGTGTGCTCGGGCTCCAAGGGCGTGCTGGGCGCCGAGGCGGTCAAGGACATCAAGCACACCGATCCTCTGATCGCCGGCAAGCGCGTGCTGGTGGCCGATGACGAGCAGAACATCCGCCAGACCATCAGCGACATCCTGCGCAAGTTCGGGGCCGACTGCACCGTCTGCAAGGACGGCTACGAGGCCTGCACCATGGTCGAGCAGGAAACGTTCGACCTGATCGTCTCGGACATCAAGATGCCCTATCGCAACGGGTACGAAATCTTCGCCGCCGCCCGCCGCCGCGATGAGCATGTGCCCGTGATCCTGATGACCGGCTTCGGCTACGACCCGCACCACTCCATCGTCCGCGCCAGCCAGGAAGGCCTGTCCAGCGTGCTGTTTAAGCCCTTCAAGGTGAACCAGCTTATGGACGAGGTGCGCAAGGCCCTGCAGCACAAGGCCCCCGCCCCCGGATCTTCCCCCGAGGTTTCCCCCGCACCCGCCGCTGCCACGACGGTGGGGGCCGCGGGTAGCTCACCCCCCAGTGCTTCCGCCCCCTCCCAGCCCGCCGCCCCCCCGCCAACGCCCGAAGCCGCCCCCTGACGTCCGGGTGGGCTGGTACACGCCTCTTCCTGCGCCGTAGGGCACGCTAGGGCACGCCTCTTCCAACCCATGGACGTGCCATCCCACCCCTGTTCTGCCTCCCCATTGGACATCCGCCATCCCACACCCGACACTGACCGGTCTATGCCCCACTCCGACCACGCCCTCCATTCCGCCCGCCTCATCGCCGCCCGCGCCCTGGCCCGGGCGGCCGCCGGCTACCCCGACATCGACCCCGTCCCCCTCGATCTCGCCGGCATCGACCACCGCGAGGCCCATCTGGCCCTGGCTATCCAGCGCACCACGCTGCAGCGCTGGCTCACCATCGAGTTCCTGCTGGACCAACCCCTGCGCCAGCCCATGCGCAAACTCCAGCCGGCCCTTCGCGGCCTGCTCCTGACCGCCGGGGCTCAGATCCTGTTCATGGATCGTCTGCCCGCCTACGCCGTGGTGGACGAGTCGGTCGCCCTGGCCCGCAAGCTCGTGCGTAAAGACGCCGCCGGCCTGACCAACGCCGTCCTGCGCCGCCTGGCCGACATGGTCAAAGAACGCATCACCGGCCAGCCTTGGACCCCCGCGCCCGACCGCATCCCCACCGAGTCCGGCTACCTCGTCCTGGCCGCATCCGCCCTGCCCGATCCCGCCGGGAAACTCCCCCGGCATCTGGCCCTGGCCACCAGCCACCCAGTGCCCCTGGTCCAGCGCTGGCTCGACAAGTTCGGCCGCGAAGCGGCCACCGCCCTCTGCCTGCACAATCTCCAAACCCCGCCCCTGATCGTCGCCGTGGAAGAGCGGCCCGCCCCACCGCCGATTGAAGGGCTTACGCAACTGCCGCAGGATGAACCCTTCCACCCACACGAGACGCCGGGCTTCATCGTGTGGAACGGCTCCCACGACGAGCTTATCGCCTTCCTCAAAAAGAACCCCGCCCGCCGCGTCCAGGACCCCGCCAGCGCCCTGCCCGTGGGCCTGAGCGCCGAGCTGAAGCCCACCCTCATCCTGGACTACTGCGCCGGCCGGGGCACCAAGGCCCGCCAGGCCGCCCTGCTGCACCCCCACGCCCAGGTGGTCGCTACCGATGTCCACCCCCAGCGTCTCGCCAGCCTGCGCGAGATGGCCAAGTCACTCCCCAATCTCACGGCAACCGCCTCCGACCAACTTCAAGAAGCCCTTGCCGGCCGCAAGGCCGACCTCCTGATGCTCGATGTGCCCTGCACCAACACCGCCGTCCTGGCCCGCCGTCCCGAAGCCCGCTACCGCTTTTGTCAAAGCTCCCTCGACAAACTCCTCAACCTGCAGCGCCAGATCATCTCCCAGGCGGCCCAATACCTGGCGCCCACCGGCTATGTCCTTTACAGCACGTGCTCCCTGGAAGAATCCGAAAACCAGCGCCAGGCCCACTGGATGCAACAAACACTGCCCGGCCACCCCCAACTCGCCCAAGAACGCTCCCTCCTGCCCGCCGGCACCGCCACCACTTACCACGATGGTTCTTACGCCGCCCTATTAGCCACGTAAGGGGGCAGCCTTCGGACTCCCTTCATCGGGACATCCGCGGCAAGATCGATTCCGCACCCGGGCGGGCCTAGCATTCGCGCCGACGATAGTTCCGGCACCAACCTTGCGGGAGGCCCCATGAAAACCGCATTGGAAGTAGGTCAGGAGCTGGTCGCGATCTGCCGGCAAGGCAAGCACCTCGAGGCCATCGAAAAGCTCTACGCCCCCGACATTGTCAGCGTCGAGCCCCAACCAGGGCCCAACATGCCTGCGCAAATGCGGGGCCTGAAGGCCGTCCGGGGCAAGGGCCAGTGGTGGGTCGAGAACCACGAGATCCACAGCAGTAGCGTCAAGGGACCGTTCCCCCACGGCGACCGCTTCATCATCTTCTTTCATTTCGATGTCACCCCCAAGGCCGGGCCCATGAAAGGCCAGCGCATGGTGATGGAGGAGGCGGGCCTGTACACGGTCAAAAACGGCAAGGTCGCCCAGGAGGAATTCTTCTACCACATGGGTGGGTAAGTAAGCCGAACGAGCCGCGACCGAAAGAAAGCGGTCTGGGGTTCCATAAACCAGGTTCTTCCGCAGTATCTGTGGGATAATTAAAGGCCGCTTGCTCACGGTCGCGGCTCGTTGATCCCACACGCCCCTCGCCTTGTCCTTCCACGCGCCTTCGGTGTACGGTACCGCCTATGCGAAAGACGACCCCCAAACGTTCCGCCCGCGCCGCTCAGATCCGGCCGCGACTCAAGACACTTCTCCAGCAGCAGGAACGCCTCTTGCACCGCGACAATCCCGTCGATCCCTCCTGGAGCAACGGCGTGTTCGCCCGCTACCGGTACCCCGTCCTGACGGCCGCCCATGTCCCCCTCGCCTGGCGCTACGACCTCAACCCCGCCACCAACCCCCGCGCGCTGGAACGCCTGGGTGTCAACGCCGTCTTCAACCCCGGGGCCATCGAATGGGGCGGCAAGTTCTGTCTGGTCTGCCGCGTGGAAGGAACCGACCGCAAGTCCTTTTTCGCCATCGCCGAGAGCCAATCCCCCACCCAGGGCTTCCGCTTCCGCGCCGAGCCCCTGGTTTTGCCCGAAACCGGCAACCCCGATGTCAACGTCTATGACATGCGCCTCACCGCCCACGAAGATGGCCACCTCTACGGTATCTTCTGCACCGAGCGCAAAGACCCCGCCGCCCCGCCGGGCGACGAATCGTCCGCTGTCGCCCAGTGCGGCATCGTCCGCACCCGCGATCTGCACGCCTGGGAGCGTCTGCCCGACCTCCAGACCGCCTCGCCCCAGCAGCGCAACTGCGTGCTGCACCCCAAGTTCGTCAACGGCCAGTATGCCTTCTACACCCGGCCCCAGGACGGCTTCATCTCCACCGGCAGCGGTGGCGGTATCGGCTGGGGACTGGCCAGCGATATCGAGCATGCGGTGATCAAAGACGAGATCGTCATCGACCCCAAACGCTACCACACCATCAACGAGGTCAAGAACGGCGCCGGGGCCCCGCCCATCCGCACCGACCGCGGCTGGTTGCATGTGGCTCACGGAGTGCGCAACACCGCGGCCGGCCTGCGCTACGTCCTCTACGTGCTGCTGTGCGATCTCGATGAGCCCTGGCGCGTCACGCACCGCCCTGGCGGTTATTTCCTGGCCCCCCAGGGTGAGGAACGCATCGGCGATGTTTCCAACGTGGTGTTCTGCAACGGTCTGATCGCCCGCCAGAATGGGGACGTCTTCATCTACTACGCCTCCTCCGACACCCGCATCCACGTCGCCGCCACCAGCGTGGAGGCCCTTTTGGACTATGCCACCCACACCCCCGCCGACCCCCTGCGCTCGGCCGCCTGCGTCCAGCAGCGTTTGGCCCTGATCCGGGCTAACGCGGCCTACCTCGCCGGGCGATGACCGCCGCCTGACGCCCTGTCCGCCCGGCATCGCGGCGATGGCTGTAAAACTCTTCCTGGTCGCGAAACGTGCACCGGTCGCTGGCGTCGATATCCCGGGCCTGCACCCCCGCGCCCCGCAGTTGGGCGAAGGCGGCTTGGCTCAGGTCGATGTGCGGCCGGGGATGGCCATCAACGGCCACCACCACGTGCTCCAGGCCCGCCTGCACGAACGCCTGGGCCACTTCCGGGCCGACTTCGAAATGGGCCGCGGAGATGCACGGGCCGATGGCGGCGCGAAGGTCCCCACCCGCCAGCCCAAACCGCCTCCGTAGCGCCTCCACCGTCTGCGGGATCACCCCTGCCACCAGGCCCCGCCAGCCGGCGTGAATCGCGGCGATGTACTGGCCGGACACATCGGCCAGTAGCACCGGCACGCAGTCCGCCACGCGAATCATCAGCAGGGCATCCGGCCGGTCGCTGAGGATGGCATCGGCCTCGACAGCGCTCCGTGTCGCTGCGGCAGGAACCTCCGTTCTCGGATCCGGGGGTACATGCATCTGGCAGCCATGTACCTGGCTTACCGTGATGAGTTCGTGCCCGGCACAGCCCAGAGACGCCCGCAGCCGCCGGCCGTTTTCCGCCACCGCCCCGGGACGATCCGCCTCGGCCACGCCCAGATTCAGACTGTCAAAGGGAGCCGCACTGACACCCCCCAGCCGCGTCGTAAAGGCATGCGCAACCCCCACCTGCGCCAGCAGCGGCGACTGATACACGACCATGCTTTCATTCAGGAATTTGCGTTCCAGCATGCCCCCACTTTAGCGTTGATCCCCTTGTTTAGGATGCGTCCACTTCCCATCACACCACGCCTTCGTCCACCGTGCCCACCAGCCCGTTACCTGCTCATCCACCTCGGCCGGCGCGGTCTTGATAGTGACAACTCCGAATGTGGAAAACGTGTAGATTCATTCAATTCACAGGCGGATCGGACGTTACAACCGCAGTCGTGATCGGCCAGATCACCGAACCGGATTTGAGATAACCGTGGCTATAGATGCATAAGTTATTTTATTGATTGTACTTATTATTATCACGGTTGGTTACAGCAGCCCTGCGTACCCAATCGCCCCACCCCCGACTTGACAAGGTCGCATCGAGTCGTTCTAAAAGCGCCATTGTGGATAACATCTTGAACCCACCGCCATAACAAAAAGCTAATGCAAGGCTTATGGTCATTAGTCCCAAATTCTTGGCGCACCAGCCAGGGCCGCTGGAACACCCCCAGGACCCGCCGGATTCACTCTTCTTGGAGAACTTTGCTGCCCGCAACACACGCGCGACTGCTCCGAGCCAGGTTGAACAACCCTAAAGGATCATGGGAAGCCTTGCCCTGCCGCACTTGCATCGCGAAACTGAGATTTGGCCTCGCCCGCTCACCCGCCCGGCATCTGCCCGGATTTCCGTGCCACAGCCTCCACGGCCAACCGCCCTCACCCCGCTGCCGCCACCGGGACTTCCTGCTGGCTGGTAAAACTCACGGCCACCATCTGCCCGCCCCCATGCCCTAGGCTCCGGACTACCGTCGCTTCGACCATCTGCGACCGGGTCAGGATGGCCTGTCGGCTTGACCACGCAACCCCCAGTTCCACTTGCTGCCCCGCCACCATCAGCGATGGATGATCGATCTCCAGCAGCGCCCCACTGCCCGAGATGTTGGCCGTGCAGCCCGACAGGAACTTGCCCGTATGCGGGCACACCAGCTTCACCGGCCGGCAGCAAACCTGCCGCGGCGACAGCCGACGATCCGGCCTCTCGTGACTCTGCACTGGACGATGCAGGCGTAACACATACTCCATATCGGCCCGGATCCAGCCCCTCTTGAACACCCTATTCCTCCCCGTCGTCATATTCCTCAAATTGATTCTGGAGCTATTCCAAAAACGGGCTGGCGGCGCTCACTTTTTGACGGTTTTGGGGAGAAAACTGGACAAGCATCACTCTTTTTATTGCCCGATAGTCGGCAGCGGGATAGCATCTACTTATGGCAACGGGCGTCGATGCACGCGAGTTCCTCGAAGTCACGGCGCCTCTACTGCGTGGCGGTGACGCACAGGTTTTGGCTCGCGCCGTAGCGGTACGTTGGCGGGCCCGCGACCTCTGCGGGCTGCTGCGTCATGAGGAGGTAGATGTTCGCCGCGTGGCCGCCGTCACCCTGGGACTGGTGGGTGACCACTCCATGATTGCCTGTCTGACCATGGCCCTGCGCGACGCCGATGCCCAGGTCAACCAGATGGCCGAGCACGCCTTGTGGTCGATCTGGTTCCGCTCCGGCGAGGCCAAGGCCGCCCAGCCTTTCCGCGAAGGAGTCAGCCTGCTGGCGACCGAATCCTACCCGTCGGCCATCATCTGTTTCAAAGAGGCCCAGCGCGTCGATCCCCTCTTTGCCGAAGCCTTCAACCAGTGCGCCATCGCCCACTTCTTCCTCCATCAGTGGCACGAATCGCTGGAATGCTCCCGTCGGGCCATGTGCCTGATCCCCACGCACTTCGGAGCCATCGCCAGCATGGGCCACTGTTTCACCCAGCTCGGCGACCTGCGCCGGGCCGTGGCCTGCTACCGCCGGGCCCTGCAGATCAACCCCGGCATGTCCGCCATCAGTTGCATGGTGGAACGCGTCGAGAAGTACGAGCACCACCGCAACGATCACTCGGGCATCTATGTCGCCGCCCAGGTCTAGGGCCCGCAGTGGCAAGCCTCGTCCCCGGGGCGTAATCGCCCAATCTCTCGCCCGGCAACGCAGCCTGGACCAGTCTGTGCCTATCCTGCAAGCGCCATAAAAAAAGCCCGCCGACAACCGGCGGGCTCTTCTTCAGATCAGCGGTCCGAAATTCGGCTCACGCCGCCTGCCGGGACCGGCGCTTGCGTCCCACGGTACGCTGGGCATCGTCGGCCCGGTGCCGGGGCTGGTTGCTTACCGCGGCCACGAACTCCTCGGGCGTGGCGGCCCACAGGTCGGCGCCGATTTCCTCGGCCAGGCCTTCCGCACGGTTGAACACCCCGCCGCCCACCGCCACCTGCAGATGGGGGCACACCCCGATCTCGTGCAGATAGTCGATGAGTTGCCGCAGGTAGGGCAGCGTCCCCGCCGTGGCGCTGAACACCGCCAGCACATCCGCCTTCATCTCGCCCAATTGGTTCACGATCTCATCATTGGCCACACCCCCGCCCGCGAAGTACACATCGTAGCCGTCGGCATCCATCAGGTCCGCAGCCATCTGAGCCGCCAGTTCCTCGGGCTCCTCGGGGCCGCAGATCATCAGCACCTTCTGGCCCCGCCGGGGCGCCTGGGCCAGGCGCGGCTGGAGTTGATCCACCAGACTGCGCATCAAACGCGTGGCGAAGTGATGGGCCAGCTTGGTCATCTGGTCGTGGCGGTACAGGTCCTGAACGTGTTCCAGCGTCGGCCAGAAAAGCCGGGCCAGCACCTGCTCGGCCGAGCAACCCGCCTGGATGACTTCATCCACGATGGCCCGGGCTCCGCGCCGATCTCCCCCGATCAAAGACGTGAAGAACTGCTCCAGCAACGCTTCCTTGGGCATGTGAGATCTCCAACCTCATGCAGCCGAACCTGACAGCCCCATCCCTGGGTGCTGGCGGTTTCTCTTGTCTGCGCCGGTCCGTCCGCCGTCCGGCCGGTCCCGCTACTCGGGGACCGCTTTGATGGCTTGTTTCATCGGGCGTTCGTGCCCGCCGCGCTTGACGATTTCCCGCCGCACTTCGGCCGCGGGGTGAGTCCGAGAATAGGCCCGTTGCCTCATGAGATAGCCCCTGCCACCGCGCCACGGCCGATTCCGATAACAGGGCCCGCCTTCCTTTGCCCACTCTCACCAGACGATACGCTCGTGCCGCAGGCAAACCTTCTGCACGCCGGCCTGCGGATTCTCCTTAAGCCCGTTCCGTCTGTACCTGTTGTGCGTTGGGCACCGCCCCCCGCTTCGGGTATTCTGCCCGTAGGATCACGCTTGCCTCCGATCCGCCGCGAGCACTCTTCCCATCGATAATCGAAAATTACAAATCGAAAACCCCTCCCCCCCTCCCGCCTGGTCCGACGCCGATTTGACCAATCCCCATGCCGTGGTCGACAAGGCCCGCCGCGTGCGCCAGATGTTCGCAGCCATCGCCCACGCCTACGACCTCAATAACCGCCTGCATTCCTTGGGGCAGGACCAGGCCTGGCGCCGCCGGGCCGTGCGCCTGGCCGCCGTCCGACCCACCGATGTGGTTCTGGATGTCGCCTGTGGCACGGCCGACCTCACCCTGGCCTTTGCCCGGGCCCGACCGGCCCGCGTCCTGGGCCTGGACTTCACCCTGGAAATGCTGCAACTGGGGCAGGCCAAGATCCAGGGGCAAGGGACAAGGGGCAGGGGGCAAGCCGAAAGGGCCCCCCAGTCGCCTGGGCCCTCGCCTCGCCCCTGCTTCCTGGCCGCCGCCGACGCCATGCGTCTGCCCCTGCCCGAGGCCTGTGTGGATATCGTTTCCATCGCCTTCGGCATCCGCAATGTCGCCCGCCCGGAGACGGCCCTGGCCGAGTTTTACCGCGTGCTTAAGCCCGGCGGCCGGCTCATCATCCTGGAGTTCAGCCAGCCCGCCAATCCCCTGATCCGCTGGGGCTCCAACCTCTACTGCAATCACATCATGCCCCACACCGCCGCCTGGATCGCTCGCGACCGGGCCGGG
>JAJXSS010000525.1 GCA_021784455.1 Planctomycetota bacterium | reverse complement strand
AGATATAGTTGTGCCACTGCATCGCGCTGAAGGAGATGGGGTCGTGCCAGATTTCCTTGAAGTCGTAATGGAGGTTGGGAGGGAGCTGGGGGAAGGTTCCGGCCAGGGAAAAGAAATCGCTGCTGCGGGTGCGGCCGTTGTTCAGCTTGGGCGTCCAGAAGCAGATGTCGTGAGGATCCATGAAGCCGGCCACAGCCAGGAATGGCCGGGCGTCGCGGTAATTGCGCAGGTAGGCCTCCACGCTGCCGGACACGCCGTAATCCATGTGCCGGCCCCAATTGTCGGGGCCATTGGGGAGGGTCTCGAAGCTCGGGATCTTGCGCGGCCCGGCGACATGGGGATTGTTCCAGGGCCCGCCGGCATGCCACTTGCCGCAGTAAACCCGCTGGTAATTGGAGTGCTGCTCAAACCACTGCCCCATATTGGGCACCGACCGGTCGATGCCGATGTTGTTGAAGATCACGCCGGTTTCCAAGGCGTACCGGCCGGTGAAAATGCACGATCGGGCCGGGCAGCAGACCGGATTGGGGCTATGCGCTTGGGTGAAGGACACGCCGCTGCGCACCAGATCATCCAAGTGGGGTGTATCGACCCAGTGGCAGAGCCAGGGCTGGTCGGCCAGGTATTTCTGGTAAGCGCCGATCGCATCGAGCACCATCTGGTCGCAGATCACAAGCAGGATGTTGGGCTTGGCGCCGGGGGCCGGCTCAGCGGCGAACACGGGCCATGATTGTGTTAACGAGGCCGCCGTGACGGCGGCGGCGGTTTTCATGAAATCTCTTCGGTTCATGGTCATTTGAGGTACCCCGTCTCTTCCCCATTGGCGCTCTTGAGCACCAGAAACTCCATGCCCGCGAGGTAGGCAAGGATCCGGCCGGCCTCGTCCACATAGAACATGCCGGGCATCGTGGCGGTCCCGGTGTGCTGATAGCAGTGCAGCATGATGGGACCGCGGCGTGTGCGGGCCTGGGTCTGGCCGCGCCAGACAATGGTTTGCCCGGGACAGATCTGGTCAAATTCATCCAGCAGCGTGAAGCGGACGGGCCGGGTGCCGTCTTGGGGCAGGCGGCCGACCGCAGCGAGCAGGCACCACTTGCAGGTGTAAAGCCCATCCAGAGGCCGGGTATGGCGTCTGGAACCGATCGCAAGGGTGTACTGCCCGTGCTCGACCTGCGCCTGTTTGACCAGCCCCGAGTTCAGGTAGGGCGGCTGGTGGACTGCTCGGGCGACTTTGGTCGTGATATGCCACTGCGTCGGGGCCCGCAAGGCATTGTCGCTGAGGTGCAGGTCGGCCAGGGTGAAGTAGCGATAAGCATCGGGACAATCGCGATAGCTCTCAATGAGAAGATGTCCACCGGGCTCGTGCCGGAGGGTCAGTTCGCCCTGCAGGGCGTGGAGATTGTGGGTCGAGATGTCATGATAAACGTGCGTCCAGGCCTGGTCCGGAGCGAACGGCTTGGTGGGCGGGGTGAGTCGTAGCAAGGCCTTACTGATGAACGATGCCGGGCTACCGATGTCCTGAAGAGCCGGTGTGGTTGATTGGTGCGTGGCCATGAACAGACTTTCCAGCGGTAGGGTTCAAAGGCTTGGGTGCTTGCCGGTTGCCATCATATCCAAACAGGCCCAACGACTGCAGGCCTAAGAAGACAACCGGGAGATTGAGCCGTCGTGCGGCTCTCGGTCGGGCCTGATCGTGTGCCGCGCGTGGGAATAGTGGTACGCTGGCCGGCTTCGGCGGCTCGATTCTATCCTGACGGCTCCGGGGCTGCCGATGCTGGAACTGGGAAGAGGTGGGGCCGAAGACTGGACCCGTCCTACTCGGTTCTTACCTGGGGGGTGTCAGGGGCGGGCCCGGCACGGCCGGCGCGGGGATGGGCGGGATGGGTGGGGGGGAGTTTGGAGCGGCCCCAGTCGAAGAGGGGGGAGGAGAGGCGATCATGGATCTGGTGCATCCAAGCATCCATGCGGATCTGCAGGGCCTGCAGGCGTTCCTGCTGGGCCGGGTCATCGACCAGGTTGTGCAGCTCACCCGGATCGGTCTGAAGGTCGTAGAGCTCATCGAAAGCGACGGGGTTGTAGATGTACTTGTAGCGGCGGTCGCGGAGCATGCGCTGACTGTAAAGACCCTGGCCCGTGCCCTGATACTGGGCGAAGACATCCGGCCGGGAGGTCCGGCCGGCCACCGGGTCGCGCAGATCCAGGCCGACGAACGTCGGAGGTGCTTCGACCTGAGCAGCGGCGAGGAAGGTGCGGGCCAAGTCCAGTTCGTGGACGATCATGGCAGGGCAGGTCTGGCCCGCAGGCAGGACACCGGGCCAGCGGGCCACGAGGGGCACGCGCAGAATGTCATCGTACATGACGTAGTGCTTGTCCATCATGCCGTGGGCGCCGCACATGTCACCATGGTCGGTGGTGTAAACGACCAGCGTCTGGTCCCCGATGCCCAGTTGTTCGAGGCGGTCGAGGAGCCGGCCGACCTGGGCATCGAGCAGGGTGATCTCCCCGAGGTAGCGCTGCACGATCGGGGCCCA
>JAJXSS010000090.1 GCA_021784455.1 Planctomycetota bacterium | reverse complement strand
GCGCCACGGGTTGCCCCTGTCACCCACCGCGTCGAGGCCAACAAGGTTCTTCAGGTCACGGTTCAATCGGCGAAGAAGTATCAAAACCCTTTCGTGGAGGTGACGGTCGATGCGCTGGTGACCGCGCTCGATGCCAGTGTCGTGCGCGTTCCAACCTTCTGGGCGGGAGACGATCGCTGGGCGTTTCGTTTCGCCTCGGGCCAGCCGGGTCACTATGAGTGGAGACTCGCTTGCTCCGATACCGGCAACGCGCAGCTCCACGGCGTCACCGGCTCCTTTGCTATCGTTCCTTACCAGGGCGTCAACCCGCTCTATCAGCACGGCCCGGTCCGCGTCGCGGAGGACCACCGCCATTTCGCCCATGCGGACGGCACGCCCTTTTTCTGGCTCGGGGACACGTGGTGGAAGTGTTTGTGCCAACGCATGACCTGGAAGGGATTTCAGGAATTGACCGCCGACCGGGTCGCCAAGGGTTTTACGGTGATTCAGATCGTGTGCGGTCCCTATCCCGACGAGGGCTTTCTCGATCCGCGCATGGCCAACGAGCAAGGGTTGCCTTATGAGACCCGGGATTTCACGGTCCTCAATCCCAGGTATTTCGACGCGGTTGACCATCGCCTTTCTCACCTGATCGACTCCGGGCTTTGTCCAGCCCTTGTCGGCGCCTGGGGACGCAGCGACTGCAACAGCATGGAAACGATCGGTGTCGAGGGGCTCAAACGCCACTGGCGATACTTGGTCGCCCGCTACGGGGCTTACCCCTTGTTCTGGATCCTCGGCGGCGAAATTCCCAACGGCACGAAATGGGGCCAGGGCCCCTGGGCCGAGGTGGCGCGATACGTTCGCAGCGTTGATCCCTTTCACCGGCTGTTGACCTGTCATACCGACCTGGGACGGCGCGGCGTCAACGGCGATGACAACCTGATCGACTTCGACATGGTGGGCGGCGACCACGATGAACGCAAGGCCACCGACAGGTCGTCTCTCGCCAAACTCACCAATGCCTGTGCGATCAGACCCCCCATGCCCGTGCTGGTGGGGGAGACCTGCTATGAGGGTCACATGCAGCAGGGGTTCGGCGACACCCAGCGCCGCATTTTCTGGGCCAGCATCCTCAGCGGCGCAGCCGGTCACACCTACGGTGCCGCCGGAGTATGGCACGCCGGGGTCACGGACGATCCTGGCCACACCGGCGCGTGGGGCGAGCCTTATGATTTCACCACCTGGCGCGAGGGCATGAACTACCCAGGCTCGGCTCAGCTTGGGCACGCCAGAAAATTCCTTGAAAAATATCCCTGGTCCAGGTTTGAGCCCTACGCGGAATGGGCGGATGAGGGCTCTTTTGCCGCGGGCATTCCTGGTGAAGTCCGGTTCATCTATCTCCCTCGCCGCAATATTTACAACTGGGATGGACCCACCGTGAAAGGGCTCGAACCGGACATCAACTGGCATGTGTTTTTCTGGGACCCCGCCACGGGCCGCACGTTTGACCGGGGTACTATTAGGGCTGACCCCGGGGCCACGGCTCCCCGGGAATGGAAACAAAAAGTGCCCAGTCCGCAGGACTGGATCCTCGTCTTTGAGCGAACCGAGACGTGTGATGATGGCAGGGCTGACGCACACACAGTCTCCAGAAAGTAGCCTTCTCATCCAGGCTGGCCCAAGTCCAGTCTTTCGTGCTCCCGGGGGGCGTTGCCCCCATAGCTGGTCAAGTCGAACTCGATATCTGTGACCGTGGCTTTTCAGAACCCACGACCCATGAGATGCCCGCCGCGCCGTTGCCTACTTCACACGGAAACGGTCCCCCCCGTAGCCCGTCGGCACACCGCTCTGGCCGATGTTCCCCTGCCAGGTGCTGTTGGGGGCTTGAATCCAGTCGTTGATTTCAAATCCCGCGTGGCCATCGAGAAAGACGATGTTGGCTCCGGCGTTCGGGCCCGAGCCGTGCCGCGTCCCATCGTAATATTGCAGCAGGAAGGGGTAGTTCTGCCAGTACCCCCCGAAGTAATAGATCGAATCCATGAAAAGGATCACCTCGGAAGGCCGGGCCGCCTGATCGAAACGGATGCGGGCGTGACGGTTCCACCAGGGGTTGGTGGGTTCGGTGTTCCAGCCGGTGTTGGGGGTGCTGGTGCTATCACCGTAATACGGTTTCATGAAGGGAATCGGATTGACCAGGTCGGCGTTGATCCCGTAGCCACGCGGATCGTTAAGGTTGGTGTACCCTCCGGGGCCGGGATTGGGGCTCGTGGAGGCGGGGCAAATCAGGGTGGTGTGGTCGAATCCGTAGCCATCGGCCAGCAGGTCGCGGAAGTCGTCCGGGGGCACCCAGTTGCCGTGGTCACTGCCCCAGGTCACGGCCATCACGTGCAACTGCTTGATGTTGCTCAGGCAGGCCACCTGCCGCGAGGAGGCCCGGGCCTGCTGCAAGGCCGGCAGCAGCAGGCCGACCAGGAGCGCGATGATGCTGATCACCACCAGCAGTTCCACCAGGGTAAAGGCAGTTCTGGAAAGGGTGTGCATGGCCAGACTCCCTGTCCCTCCCTGTGGGCATTCCTCCGAGACGGTCCGAAGTCAGTTGGCCTCGCCACGGCGGACAACGCCTGTGCGGCTGCGGCTGTCCACCGGCCCCCGGGCCGGGCCAGGATACGTCCGCGACAGAGCCTAGGCCGTGCGCCGGCGCCACAGCATCAGCCCCAGCCCGACGGCCACCAGGGCCAGCGAGGCCGGCTCGGGAATCGTCTGCACTTGGACGTTATCGATCAGGTACTCGGCCCCGGTATTTGCTTGTTGGTTGTTGAAACCGAAGTTAACGTTGTTGTAGCTGGGCACGGCGTTTTTATAAGACAGTCCCGAATAGGTCACGGTCGAGGTGCCATCAAAGATACTCATATTCCAACTGGCGGGAGTGGCGCCGGCTGGCGTCGCAGTAATCGTAAAGTGATACCACTTATCAATCGTCAATACGGTAGGAGTTTTGACCAGACCCGCACTGTCAGTGTAGCTGACCTCGCGCATATAGTCATCCACGTTGAGGATAATGGCTTGTGTGTTGCTGATGGGACCGTTGAGGAACATAGTGCAGTTTTCAGCACCCGAGTGGGCCCGAAGGTTGACGTCAAAGCTGATTTGCAGAGGATTGCCTGCTTCCCCTGGATTAAAGCTCAACGTCGAACTTTGGAGATAGGGATTTCCAGTTGTGGACGTGTCTTTGAGATCGATACTATTGCCGCTCACATCATTGGTGAATGTGGACTCGGTCCCCGTATCACCGATCGTACCGTTGGTACTGTTGGACGAAAGAGTCCAGCCGCTGGTACTGCCGTTAAAGTTCGAGGAGACCAAAATCTGGGCCGCCTGAACCTGGCCCGCCAGTAACAGCCCGCCACCGAGCGTGCAGACCACCAGACCTTGACGAATGCGAGTGCTCATGTTTCCGCTCCTTTGTGTTCCACTTTGGATCGCCATGCCCATCTCCTTGAAAATGTGATCAGACCTGCTCATAAACCCGTCTAGCTTGGCCGCGGGGCGGTCGAAGCGCGGATCACCAGTTGCGTGGCTACCCGGATGACCTGGGCTTGCTTGGGGGCCAGTTCCTCATCCAGGCGCTGGAGCACCAGACCGGCCGCCTGGCGGCCGATTTCATAACCGTTTTGACGCACCGTCGTCAGCGGTGGCTGCAGCCACTGGGCAAAATCGAGATCACAAAAGCCCACGATGCTCACATCCTGCGGAATGCGCAGCCCCAGATGCGTTGCGGTCTGGTAGACGTTGGCCGCGATGATGTCATTGCCGCAGAAGATCGCCGTGGGAGGATCGGCGGCCTGCAGCAGGGCCTGGGCCTGTTCCTGCCCACCCCGGAAGGTGGGCTCTTCCAGGGTCCGGCAGGTGGCCCCGGGTGCCCGGGCGATCACCCGTTCGAAGGATTCCGCCCGTTCGCGGCCCGTGCTGGTGAACCTGGGGCCGCTGATCTGGGCCAGGCGGCGGTGCCCCAGGGAGATGAGATGCTCGGCCGCCGCGGCGGCCCCCCCCGGATCATCGCTGCCCACGAAGTCCGCCCGCGACTGGGGCAGCCGGCGATCCACGGCCACCAGCGGCAGGCCGCGGTCCCAGACTTCCCGCAGATAATCATCCGAAGCGGCATCTTCCACCGGCCGCAGAATGACCGCATCCACGCGCCGATCCACCAGCCGGTGGATCTGCTGCAACTCGGTGGGGCCGACATAGCCGTCGCAGTTCTTGACGGTGCGCAGGATCAGCGGGGCATGATCCGCCTCCGCCAGCCCATCCTGAATCCCTGCCACAATGGTCGCCAGGAAGGGATCTTCGGCTGACATCAGCACGCCGATGGTCTGCGTCCGGCCGGTTTGCAACCCCTTGACCAGGAGATTGGGGCGGTACTTCAGCCTCGCCGCGGTGGCCTGAACCCGCCGGCGGGTCTCATCGGAGATCTCTCCCCGGCCGCGCAGGACGCGCGAGACGGTCGTGATCGAGACGTTGGAGGCTTCGGCGATTTGTCGGATGCTGGCGGCCATAGGGGGCAGATCCGCATGTCCAGTCAGAAGCCAGAATGGACTTTAGACAAATATTACCGCAAGTATACGTCTAAAACGATAATTAGTCAAGAATATTTTGTCTGTAATTTATAGATAATTTATTGGCATATATTTATGATTTATTAGGCAGCAACGTTCCTCTCCCGACGCGGGCCCGTGGATGAACGCCCCGTCCAGCCCCGGTTTCATCGCGCCGGTAAGGTGGTTGGCTGCGCGCGGTTTACGTCTGCAATGGGCCAAAGAGAAAACTGATTGGAGCCGCTCTTAAGCTCTTGCCACGGCCCGGGCCAGACGAGCGGGTCCCCCGCAACCGGCTGGCCGCTGAAGTCAAACTCCAAGGTGTCGGCTGCACGCGGGGCTTTGTGCAGCTTCGACAGATCCACATCGAACCCCATCATCCGGTCCAGCGGGCGAAAAACGGGGTGGCTGATGCCTGCGGCCACGCTGTGCCGGTCCCAGCCGGTCAACTCGGACCATTCTTTGAGGCTCAGATCGCGGCCCGACATCGCCTGCTGCCGCGGATCCACGGCGGTCGATGGGCTGGCGGGCTGGCCCTGATGGGCCCCCAGGTCGATTCGGCCATTGTTGCGATTGAGGAACAGAACCGGCGCCCCCAGCGCCGCCATCGGCCCGCCATCCATCAGGACGTTGTGGTCGCTGTCGTTGTCGTGAGAACGGGCCGTGCGCAGCGGCAGGCTGATGGCCCCGGCGTAATTGCCCACGATCAGGTTGTTGACGATCCGCTGGTGCGAGCACTCCACCAGCTTGTCACGATATTTGCGGTCGCTGACGATGTGCATCCAGATACCGAAATGGCCGTTCTGAAAGATCAGGTTGTTGGCCACGGTGATCGCCGAGGAGTCATGGGCATAGACCCCGTCGCCGCAATTGCGGGCGATCACGTTGTTTTCGATCCAGCCCCGGCCGTTGCCCAGTTCCATGAACACGCCCGCGTAGGTGTTGCCATAGACCAGGTTGCGGGCGATGCGGGCACCCGTATGTCCTCCGTCGATCCAGATGCCGAAGGCATCGTTGTCGTAGACGCGGTTGCCCTCGATCAGGACATCGCCGCCGTGCAGCTTGATGCCACCCTGCTCATACCACACCACGCCCCATGTCGAGCCCACCGTATAGCCGCCGGTGTTGTTGCGGGTGATGGTGTTGTCGAGAATTTTCAGGCCCCGGGCATTCCAGCCGGTAATCCCACACAGCCCGTTGTCGCACACCGTGTTGTGACGGATGAGGTGACCGGTGCTGATGATCAGGTGCTGGTCCTGGGGCAGCGTCTGGCGCAGTGTCTTGACCGCCCAGGTTTCGCTGCCCACATCCAGGCCGATGGTGGCGGCGTAGCGGATGGTGTTGTCCTGGATCACCCAGTTCCGGCCGCTGCGGACACTGACTTCCCCGCCCTGGGGGAAGGGCCCCTGGTTGGCGCAGTGTTCAAAGATGAAGCCCCGAACCTGGATGTAGCCCAGGCCGCGGCGAATCGGGGCAAAGATCCGCGGACGCACGGTCAATTCGACCCGGTGATCCTGGGGCGGCTGGGCATCGGGGAAATGCACAATGACCCCGTCGCCGGCGTCATCGGTGATCCAGGTACCGGGGATGGCCTGCACCTCGGCCAGGCTTTGGCGCTGGAGCATCATCCGGCCATCCACAAAGATCTGCCCCAGGGTCAGTGGCAATCGGTTGGTGTCGTGGGCCTTCTGCCAGTGGCGATACGCCTCGCTCAGGGCACTGACGGGGCGGGCCACGAGGTCCTGGTCCTGGGGGGCCACGCTCAGGCCCACCCGGTAGGGGTTGTTGCCATTGGCATAGGCCGGGCCCGGGACCCCCGGAATCGGTCGAAAGAGCCCCGGATCGAAGCTGGCGTGGTAGACGCCCCCAGCGCCATCCAGCGGTGTCCAGGCGGGCTTCCACAGCTCCGAGCCTTTGACGAGGACCCGGCCACCGGGGGCCGCCTGGTACACGATGGGGTGTCCCGGCGTTCCGCCGCGGGCCGGCCGCACCCACTCGCGGTACACCCCGGGCTCAACCAGGACCGTATCGCCGGGCTGGGCCAGTTTGGCCGCCCGCGAGATGGTCTTGAAGGGGTGCGCGGCGGTTCCCGGGCCGCTATCGGAGGCGGCGGGGTCTTGTCCGGCCACAACATAGACACGCCCCGGGCCCACAGCCATGGGTTGCGACGCCGCCCGCGGCTGTGCTTGCGCGGCGGCACAACCCCACAGGGCCGCGAGGAACACCCAGAGCAGGGCCAGAACCAGGGGGGAGCGGATGGGGGCCACGGGCTGTCTCCTTAGCACCAGGGCCGCCGGGAGGGCGCCGAGGTATGACGCGGGCGGTGGGCCGGGCGGGTGGATCCTACCGCAAGTATACGTCATAAGCCATTTTCTACACTTTTGGGGTCCGGTGGTCCCCTGCACCCCTGGGCGCGGCGTTTCCCCGCCGGGCCGATCTCAACTACACTCATGGTTCAACCCTGCGATGCCGTATCCGCATGCCCTGGACGCTCTACCGCTACATCATCAAGGAAATCCTCAAGCTGCTGCTGCCGGCGGCGGTGGTGGTCATGCTGCTGATCAGCATTGCCGCCGCCATCAAGCCACTGATCGACGGCCTGCTGGAACCGTCCATGCTCCTGCGCTTCGTGGCCTACCTGGCGCCCACCATGCTGCAGTTCGCCCTGCCCTTTGCCGCCATGTTCGCGGCCACGCAGTTCTTCGCCCGCATGGCCGCCGATAATGAAATCACTGCCTGTTCCGCCAGCGGGCTGAGCTATTTCCTCATTCTTGTGCCGGCCCTGGTACTGGGCTCGGCGCTGATGGTGGGGTGGTACTACCTGTCCAACTCGCTGGTGCCGATGTTCAACAAGCGGGCCGCCGAGGTGGTCAAGTCCGATGTGGTGCGCATGGTGGTCACCGAACTGCAAAAAGGCCGGGCGGTGCGGTTCCCCACCTCGGGCAACTGGGTGGTTTATGCCGATCACGCCGAAGAGCGGGCTCTGACCCCCGCGGAAGACAAGGCGTGGGTGGCCAACGGCGCCCGGACCCTTCCCTACCGCGTGGTGCGCCTGAGCGGCGTGGCCCTGAGCCAGTGGAACCGCGATGGCACGCTGCGCCGCGAGGGCACCGCCCAGGCGGTGGATGTGTTCCTCTACAACGAGAAGGGCACGACCCTGGTCACCTTCTACCTGCACCACGCCGTGGGGTACGATCCCCTGCGCCATGAACTGGTGGCCATGGGCGACTACTGGCAGATGCCGCCCCTGCAACTGGCCCCCAACGTGAGCGAAAAGCCCCAGTTTCTCAGCCTTTCCGACCTGCGCCAGCGTCTGAAACACCCGGAGGCCTCGCTCAACATCCAACGGGCCAAAGCGGCCCTGGTCCGGGCCATGGGCGGCGATGAAATGGCCCGTCGGATCGAAGAGGGGATCAATGGGGCGCCGGGGGCGGGCGCGACGGGGCGAACCGTGCAACTGCTGGCTCCGGGCGACTGCCGGTACCTGATCCAGGCCGCTTCTGCCCGGCGCGAGCACAATGCCGTCCTCCTGCTCAGTTCGCCCCGCCAGCCGGTGCGCATCACCTGGGAGGTGGGCCACCGCCCGGACCGGCAGTTTGTGGCCCGTCAGGCCCGCCTGGTCTGCGGCGGCGACGAGGGCACGCCCGAGCCCCGCGCCAGCATCGACCTCACGGATGTGCGCGTGTACAAGATCATCGGACAGCGGGCCGGCGGCCTGCGCTTCATCCCCGCCACCGAAGCCCCGGCCCTGAGCCTGACCCCGGGACACTGGCCCACGGCGATTCTGCCCTACTACCAGAAGATGGGCCTGGACCAGCTTACCCGGGTCGCCACCGCGCTGGAACGCCCCGCTCCGGTCGTCACGCCGGCCCAGGCCGACCCCGTGCAGCGCTCGCTGCTGGAACTGGCCCAGACCCGCGACCAGTTGTACCGCGATGTCGTGGGTCAGTTGAGCTATCGTTCGGCCACGGCCTTGAGCTGCCTGTTCATCCTGGTGTTCGGGGCCATCCTGGCCATGCTCATGCGCACCCACACCCCGCTGGTGGTGTTCTTCTTCGGGTTCCTGCTGGTGCTGTTCTGTGTCATCATTATGAATACCGGCCGCAGCCTGTGCTCCAACCAGGACTACCCCTACCTGCTGGGCATCGTCATCGCCTGGTCGGCCGACTTGATCCTGGCCGGCGCCACGGCCCTGGCGTACCTGCGGCTGAGCCGGAATTGAACTTTGAACTCATGCGCACCCTCGATCGTTACATCCTCCGTCAGTTTCTCCTGAACTTCATCATCCTGGCGGTGGTCACCGTATCGCTGGTGATCGTGGTGGATCTGATCCTCGACCCCAGCGAATTCGTGCAGGCCGGACAGATCCGGGCGGCGTCCGTGGGCAGCACCTTCCTGGGCACGCTGTACGCCCTGGTGGATTACTGGTATCCGCTGATTTACCTGCTCTACGTGTTCTTCTGCGGCATGGTGGTCGTAGCGGCCATGGGCTTCACCTTCGCCAATTTCTCGCGCACGGGGGAACTGGTGGCCATGGTCACCAGCGGCATCAGCATGTACCGGGTGGCCGCCCCGGTCATCGTCGTGGGCTGCGCGCTGAATCTGCTGGCTTTGCCGATCCAGGAGTTTGTGATTCCGCCCCTGGCCCAGAAAATCCTGCGGGGCAAGTCGGAAGTGGCCCACGAATCTTATAAGACATTCCACGTCTGGTACTTGCGCGATCAGAACGGCAACCTGCTCAGCGCCGCCAAGTTTGACCCCACGACCCGCACGCTTTCCCAGGTGTCCATCCTGGTGCGCAACGCCAAGCATGAAGCAGTCGAGCGGATCACCGCCGAGGCCGCCCACTGGCAGTCGGCCCGGCCGGGACAGGCCGAAGGATGGGTGCTGGAAAACGGCCGGGAGGTCAGCCGCCTGGTCCCCACCGATGCCGGTTCCGCCAGCATCACCCCCACCCGGTCTATCCAGTTCTACCCCTGTGACCTGGCCCCGGATGTCGTACTGGCCCGCCAAGCCGCCATTTACCCGCGGCTGCTGGCCCTTTCCACGCTCCTGCGCATGGCCGGCAACCCCGCCGCCGATCCGCCGACGATTCTGCTCATCATCAACAGCCGGTTTACTTTTATCATTCTCAACTCGCTGCTCATGGTTCTGGCCATGCCCTTCTTCCTGACCCGCGAGCCGGTCAACTACATGGTTCAGGCCTTGAAGGCCACCGGGTTGTGCATGTCCGTCTGGGCGGCGGGCATGTTCCTGATGCAGGGCGGTGTCTCTATCGGCCAGCCGGTGACGGAAGCCTGGGCCCCCATTCTCCTGTGCCTGCCCCTGGTGTGGTGGATGGCCACCCTGGTCAAAACCTGACCCGGCGCCCACCCCACGCGGGTCCCACGTCGCCCAATTGCGGGAAATGTGGCCTGCCGGCGTAACCATCGCCACTCCGCCGGCCAATCCCTTTACGAACCCCTTTTCACCGGCCCGTTACCCGCGGCCGGGAAAGGTTTTCCGAGCCCTACGGGGGCGGCAATAAAACCGCATGGTAAGCCGTTTCCTGTAAAATGGCGCGGCGGAGAAATCCTCGCCCTGGTTTCCGGCGACCCTACAATGCGCAAGGCCTTTACTCTTATTGAGTTACTGGTGGTGATCTCGATCATCGCGGTCTTGGTCGGCATCTTGTTGCCGGCCTTGGCGGCGGCCCGTAACCGGGCCAAACAGGCCCAGTGCATGAGCAATCTCAAGTCGATCATGCAGGCGACCTACCAGTACGCCACCGAATCCAACGGCTACCTGCCCTTCCCCAATTCGAATAAGCTTGAAAAACCGCCCGCTACTTGGCCCACGGAGTGGCCTGGCCCCGGCTGGCTCTATCAGTTCTCCCAGACCAGCGGGAACACCCACGGTTTTGTCGCCGACAACGTCAAAACCGGGCTGCTCTGGTATTACATCAGCAATCCCTCGATTTATTTCTGCCCGGCTTTCGAGCCCAGCATGACGCAGGGCGGTTCGCCCAGCGGCAATGTCTACGTCATGACGACCTACTTGATGAATGCCGTGGTGCGAGGCTTTGGCAGTACCTCGGTGGTCCCCTCGTTTCGGGTGGATGCGTTTCATGCCACGGATGTAAGTTTCTGGGAACCGGCCATGCCCAGTGAGGGGGGCAACGACTGGAATGATGGCTGCAATGAGCCGACCAATGGCCGCACGCGCCGGCATCTGGATGGCCTGAGTGTGGCCTGTTTCGATGGGCACGTGGAAATATGGACGAACCAGCAGTTCGACAAGGAAGCCGATCCGACCGGTACACAGGCCACGCGGTTGTGGTGCGACCCGCGTTATGCCGATGGTGGCATCAGCATGGCCGGACAGTGACTGCTGCGAACATTGTTCAACCGCTTGACGGCTCGATGAATCTTGCGGCAATAAGGCCGGCCTTCCCGCGTTGATATAGTAGTGCGATGTTAGGCCGGGGGCTTATCCTGTTCAAGCCGATCTTCGGCGTGAGGTTTTCCCCCTTATTACTCAACTTGCGGCCACGTGCGGCTCCCATGTTGGCGGGCCCGGCGAGCCGAATCTCTCAGGAGTTTGTCTCATGCGTAAGGTCAATGTCCTTTTATTGGCGCTCAGCCTGTTGGTGTGCGGTGCGGTGACGGCGGGGGCTGCCGAACGTGGCGCCAAGCCCAAGGCCGAAGGCTTCTTTGGCCAGGTCAAGTCCGTGGACTTGGCGGGCAAGTCCTTCGTGGTTGAGCGCAAGGTTCGCCGGGAGTCCAAGGAAGTCACCGTCAAGTTCGATGACAAGACGAAGTTCCTCCTGAACGGGGAAGCTTCCACCGCCGACGCTGCTCTGGTCGAGATCG
>JAJXSS010000524.1 GCA_021784455.1 Planctomycetota bacterium | reverse complement strand
CGGATTCGAGTTCACCAAGACCACCTGATAGCCCTCTTCGCGCAGCGCCTTGCAGGCCTGGGTGCCCGAATAGTCGAACTCGCAGGCCTGGCCGATCACGATGGGGCCGGACCCGATGATGAGGATTGTCCGTATGTCAGTGCGTTTGGGCATGAACGGGTAGCTGCTGGTTGGGAGTGCCGGGGGGCAGGCGCAGACCCAGGCGCGACGGGCCGATCCGGTCCCGCAACCAAGTCCGCGCAAATCTGGCAGATGTTAGCGGGAAGATGGATAAAGGCCAAATGGGGATAACGCCTTCGCCCCGCGCCCCGCCTGATGCCTCGGCGCAAGGGCCGCTTCAGCCCTGCCCGTACATCCAGCCCGTAGGTTCGGCCCTGGCCGAACATCCTGCCGACCTGCGCATTCTCCAAGCGCTCGGGCAAGCCCGAACCTGCCCGCCAAGGATTCGGCGTGCCCCGAACCTTTCCCCCGCCGGAGGGGAACGCCACGAAGGCCGGTACTACTTGGCCGCTTGACGCACAGCTTCAACGCATTCTTTCAAAGCCGGCACCGGATTAGACGAATCTCCCTCGTATTCCAGGATCAGTTCGCCCTTAAAGCCATTGGCTTTGAACTTGGCCAGAAGCTCGCCCAGCTTGAGGTTACCCTGGCCGATGACCACATCCTGGCTGCGGCGGGCGCGGTCAAACACGAAATCCTTCAGATGGCAGGCGTACAGGCGCTGGGCGAAACGGTCGGCCCACTGCAGGGGGTCCTGACGGGCGTCCAGGGCCCAGGCGCAGTCCATGTTCAGGCCGATGCACGGACGGGTGAAGGCGAACACCCAGTCCAGAATCTCGCCCGAACCCAGCCAGTGATACCCGCCGTGATTGTGGATGGCCAGGTGGATACCGAACTCTTCCGCCAGTTTATAGACCACCGGCAGGGTGGCCTGGAAAGTAAAGGGGCTGAAGTTGGCGCTGATCACCTTGCATCCGGCCTGGCGGGCAAACTCGAAACGCCGGCGGGCATGGGCCTCATCCGGGCCAAACCCCTCCACGCCGATGGAAACAATGCGAATACCGGCCTTGCGGTAGGTGTCGATGACACCGCCGAACGTTTCCGGCTTGTTGAAATCGCAGTGCACCCCGCACACCTCAATGCCGCTGAGCCCCAGTTCCTGGACAAGCTGGGCAACTTTGGCGTTGTCCTTGAAGTCGCGGAAGCAGTAGCTTTGCACGGCGAGGTTTTTTACATAGTCGGCCATGATGGTCTCCCGTTGTCAGCCCAGGCCCGGGAAGGCAAGCGGCTCAGACGGAGCCTCGCCCTCGCGGTTGGACACAAGTATAACCTTTGGGTCAGAACAACTGCGCGGTCACGGGCAACTCGCCCACGATGGGCAGAGCATATCGCTTGAAACTATCGGCGATGTTGCAGCCGTCGACCAGGTACTGCGCCTCCAGATGGCGGGTCTTGGCCGCCACATCGGTCAGCTCCACGCGCTTATAGGTCACCTTGTAGGGAGCCTCGGAAGTTCGCACGATGGCCACCGATCCATCATGCTTGCCCGCCCGGGCCAGTTGCGCCGCTTTCTGGCCGGCCTTGCGGGCCTCCTTGAGGTCGGTCTTGCTGTAGCAACCGGCGAACGAACGCTGCAGATAACCGAAGGTGTCGGAGCGCACACGCTTGATCTTGAGGTCTTTCTTGATGAGGTCGGACAGGAAATCGCCCAGGACACCCGACCCGGAAAGCTGCACGTTGCCGTGGCTGTCGCGCTCGACTTCCTTGCCGGACTTCTCGGCCAGCACGGCCGCGATGGCCCGGCCCTGGGCATCATGGATGCCTTCCGATACGGCAATCAGGCACCGCCCCAGCCGCTTGTATACCGCGTCCACATCGGTCTTGAATTTCTCGATGTCAAAGACCGCCTCGGGCACGTAAACCAGATGCGGACCATCGGCATCGCTCTGGCGGCCGAGCATGGCCGCAGCCGTCAGGAAGCCCGCGTGCCGGCCCATGACCACGTTGATCTTGACCCCGGGCAGGGCCTTGTTGTCCAGGTTGTCCCCCATGAAGGCCTGGGCGACGAACTTCGCCGCCGAACCATATCCGGGGGTGTGATCGTTGCACATCAGGTCGTTGTCGATGGTCTTGGGCACGTGAAAGGCCCGCAGTTCGTAGCCGCTGGTCTGGGACAGATCGTTGATGATGCGGCACGTGTCGGAAGAGTCATTGCCGCCGATGTAGAAGAAATAGCGGACGTTGCGCTTCTGGAAACTCTCGAAGATGCGCCGGCAGTAATCGGCATCGGGCTTGTCCCGCGAGGAGCCCAGGCCGGAGGACGGGGTCAGCGCCAGGCGTTCGAGCGTGTCCGAGTCGAGGTTGGTCAGGTCGATGTACTCATCCTTGACGATGCCCGAGATGGCATGCTTGGCGCCCAGAATTTTCTCAACCTCGGCCGAGCCGTGCAGACCTTCAATCACACCGACGAGAGACGAGTTAATGACAACGGTCGGGCCGCCGGACTGACCGACCACCGCGTTGCCGCGCAGAAGCGAC
>JAJXSS010000523.1 GCA_021784455.1 Planctomycetota bacterium | reverse complement strand
TCGCTGGCCCAGGCTTCATCGGAACTGCGCTGGCGCTGGGCGATCAGGTCCTCGATGGCCAAGAACCCCTGGGCCTGACGCAGGCGCCCGGCGCAATCGGGGCGGATCGGGCAGGCGGCACAGGCGCGGCGCGGAGGGCAGCGCTGGGCGACATCGAGCGCGCACCAGCGAAAGAGGCGGGGCCCCCGGAACTTGGATGCCCCCCGCAATTCAAGTTCCCCCCGGCCGGCCCGGGAAATGCCAGGGGCGCTCGTAGGCTGGGCCTGCTGGATCAGGCGGCTCATCAGGCCGAACGGCCGGTGCATGGTGGACAGGGCCTCGATGCTGCCGGTGATGGCTGGCCGGCCGCGGCCGGCCGAGCGGGTGACGAACTGGGCGGCCTGCCAGATCTCGGGGTCGAACTCTTCCACCTCATCACAGCGCAGCTTGTGCACGCGCACGCCGCGCACCGAGCAGTGGGACTGGGCCAGGATTTCCACGGCGCTGCCATTGGTCAGGGCCACGCGGCGGTGGGTGGGCTTGCCCTTTAGGAAATGGGCCAGGCCGGGTCGCTGCAGCAGCTCGGTGAGGTAGAGGTACATCTTCCGCGACTGTTCCAGGCTGCCGCCCAGGATGCGCACCTGGATGGGGGCCTTGTAGAGCAGATCCAGCAGGGTGGCCACGGCGCCGAGCATGGTTTTGCCGCCGCCGCGGTTGGCCCAGACGATGCAGTCGCCGCGTTCGAAAAAGACGTGGGCCAGGTAATCCAGGGGCGCCTGGTGGCCGGGAACCACGGGGCAGTCGGGGATGCGCAGATCCAACAGGTGCTGGACCAGGCGTCTGAGGCCCAGGGCGGTGCGGGGCTTGGCCGGCAGGTTCTCCGGTAGGGTGGAGACGACAGCAGGATCAGATTCGAGCGGGGGTTTCATGGTGGCTTCCGGTGTTGTCATGCAGGTAGTAGATGGGCGCGGGTCGGGGGCGCCGGCCGGAGGATCGGGCAGCGGGGGGATCGCGCGGGGGATAGGCGGTCATGCCGGCCAGGGCGAAAAACGGGTGCAGCCAGCCCATCCGGGCGAAGGCCTCGGTGTAGGGTGTCGTCGCGGTGAAGAGGGCGTGGCGCACCAGGCGCACGGCCAGGCCCAGGCCGCGCCACTGGGGGTGGACGATGACGCGGCTGATGCAGCGGAGTTCGGCGTACAGCAGGCGGGCGCGGGTGCGGGCCTCGGGGCAGGCGGTGTAGCGCCCGCCCAGGGCCTGGTCGCGGCGATGGCAGGCCAGGGTGGGCAGGGATTCGACCAGCACGGCGGCGGGGGCGGCGTGAGGATCCTGGGGCCAGGCCAGGCGCAGAATGCGGGCGATCGTGGCGGGCCGGCCGGCACGGTAGTGCCAGGGGGCCAAGGCGGTGTAGTCGGCCAGCGTGCCCGGGCTCAGCCGCAACTGCTCTTCAAGCGGCCAGGCCGGCAGACGCGCAAAGCGGGCCAGCAGATCGGCGGCCTCCGCAGATGGAAGGGTGGGGGTGATCACGCGGCGCCTTCCCACACCGGGTGGTGGGTCGAGGCCAGGACGGCCAGCGGGCCTGCGGAAGCGTTGCCGAGCGTGTGTGCGGCTGGTTCGGGTGCCGCGGGCTGGTCAGCGGTGATCCGTTCGCCGCCGCGCTGGCGGGCGATGAGGGCTTGCCCCAGACCCTTGTAGACCAGCACCTCGGGTTCGAGGGGTTCGAGCAGTTCGGTGCGGCTGGTGGCCAGCACGGCGGCGATGCGGTGGTGGCGCGTCCAGCGGCGGACGTTGCGGGCCAGCACGGCGGCAGTCAGGGCATCCAGGCCGGCGGCGAACTCATCAGTCAACAGCACGCGCAGGCGGTGCGGCCGGCGGCGGGGGGACAAGCGGGCCAGGGCGCGGGCCAGTTGGAAGCGCCAGAGCTGGCCGCTGGAAAGCTGCGCGGGCGTCAAGAGCAGGGTGCGGGCTTCGCCCAGGCCGGCCCGGGCCAGGAGGCCGGTTACCCGGGCCAAGGGCAGGCGGCCAAAGCAGTCCACCAGAGGCCGGTCGGGGGCGGGGGGCAGGTGGTCGAGGCTGGCCAGACGCACCGGCCGCTGCTGCAGGGCGGTGTGGATGAGTTTCAGGAGCGTGGACTTGCCCGCGCCGGAGGGGCCGGTGATGAAGGTGATCTGTCCGGGGCGCAGGGTGAGGGTGGTGGGGGGGATGAGGCGCTGGGGCTGGGGCCGGGTGCTCAGGCCAAAGAGCGTGGCCAGGCGCAGGGCGTTGCCGGTGGGGAGAGGCGCGGGCGTGCGGGTGAGTTCCAGGTGCAGGGTGATGCGGTGGTGCAGGCGGGCCATGGGAACCTCGATGGGGGGGGTCAGGTGCGAGACAAGGCATAAACAACGGCGATCTGGCGGCGGATGGTGTGCAGGGACTGACCGGTGATCCGGGCGGTCTGGCGCTGGCTGCGGCCCTCGAAGATGATGAGCTGGGCGGTGCGGCGGGTGGCGGGGGGCAAGAGATCGTGGTGGGCGGCCAGGAAGGCAAAGGCCGGGGTGCGCAGGCGGGCCAAAAGGCCCAGGA